>NZ_CP007753.1:1500000-1780061 GCF_000757845.1 Prochlorococcus sp. MIT 0604 | reverse complement strand
AAGTTTGCGCAGAAAACAATATGTGAAAAAAATTTTTTATTTGTTTAATAGTTTTTTCTTTATTCTAAAATTTTAAATTTATTTAACAAATAAAATTATTTATTATGTATTTTTCAACAAATTATGCTTGTTTTTAATTGATTTCCACAGACACTATTTTTTTTGGATTTTAATATCCTAAAATTTTAGTTATATCTTTTAATGAAGGTTCAATGTTTTTCCTGAAAATAGCATCATTGTTTTTTATGGCACAATCAGGATCTTTTAAGCCATTTCCAGTAAGAACACAAACAATAGTTGATTCTTTTTGAATTCTATTTTTATTTTTAATCAGTCCAGCAACTGATGCTGCACTGGCGGGTTCACAAAAGACTCCTTCTTTGGCAAGAATTTTATAAGCATTGACTATTTCTTCATCTGTCACTGATTGAAAGTCTCCTTTGCTCTCTTTTTTTACTTTTTTTGCTTTTTCTCTATTTACAGGGTTCCCAATTCTTATTGCAGTTGCAATTGTCTCTGGATCCTTAACTATTATATTTTTTACTAATGGAGCAGAGCCTTCGGACTGAAAACCCATCATAATTGGTAATTTGAAATTTCTTCTTATTTTTGAATATTCTTTAAATCCCATCCAATAAGCAGTTATATTTCCTGCATTTCCCATTGGAATACAAAGCCAATCAGGAGCAAAACCTAAATCATCAACTATTTCAAAAGCTGCTGTCTTTTGTCCTTCTATTCGATATGGATTAACTGAATTAACAAGTTCTATAGGATGTTCTGAGGATAAATCCCTAACTATTTCAAGAGCCTTATCAAAGTTTCCATTAATAGATATTATCTCAGCTCCATACATTAATGCTTGTGCAAGCTTTCCTTGTGCAACAAATCCTTCTGGGATTAGAACATAAGGTTTTAACCCTCCTCTAGAAGCATATGCAGCTGCAGCTGCAGAAGTGTTTCCAGTACTTGCACAAATTACAGCCTCACGACCTTCTTCTTTTGCCTTGCTAATTGCCATAGTCATACCACGATCTTTAAAAGATCCTGTTGGATTAAGGCCATCATATTTTAAGAAAACTTTTGCTCCATTTCCAATTAAGTTGCTAATTGACTCGCTGAAAATAAGTGGTGTGTTTCCTTCATTGAGAGAAATAATAGGAGTTTGCTTTGTGACTGGGAGATATTGTTTATAAGCCTCTATTAAACCAGGCCACCTTTTTTTTCTGTAATTAGTACGTAGTTTATTTTTAATTTTATTTAATAACTCCATGGCTGTTTAATTTGTTTTGATTTTTTCTAAAGGAGAATTGGTGAAAAAGGTTAATAATTCTGAAATTGATTCTACTTTATTCATAACTTTGCTCAAAGCACTGACATCTAAAATTACAGTTTTAGTTGGATATCCTTCAAAAAAATTTATCAGATTTATTTTCCCATTTCCTATGTTAATTCCTTGAATTACGCTTGCTCTAAGCGCCAGCATACCTGTTCTTTCATCATTTGCTCTTGGGGGGTGAATAATCGATGAAAGTCTAGTTAAAAAAACATTTCCTATTTCTGAATATACTAATTTGCTTGCAATCGTAATAGGAACCTCAAAATCTTTATTTAAAACATCTCTAATTTCTTTATCGGGAGCCCCGGTTGCTCTTAAAATTTTCTTTAATTTACTTGTTGATTTACCTTCTTTAGCAAAACTTTTTAGAGAATTTACTTTAATTGTTCTTGAAAATATGCTGTATGTGATTTTAATTTCTTCAGCAGCATTAGCTTTTGGAAGATTAAAAAGTAATGGATAACTTATTAAAAGAAAAAAGATTTTTAATATTAAAAATTTACTAAACTTCATTTAGATATTTGCACCAGCGGCAATCTTAACAAGTCTTACAACTCCTTTTTCAGTTACTTTTTTTGCAATTTTTATGCCCATTTCTTTTGTATAAGGCTCATTTATAAGTCTCGGAACCCTTTTTAGAAACATGTCAATTGAATAACCAGGTACTTTTTGTAAAATATCTAAAAAGTTTCTCAATGGCTCTACATACATTATAAGATCACTTAAGTTGTTATTTTCGTTAATAGTATTTAACTTTATTGATTGTGGAAGATAGTTATTCAGACTTTTTAATATCTTAAGATTAATTAAATCTATTTGATTTGTTAAACCTTCAACTATTTCATTTCTGAGAAATCCTCCTTTTGAAGAAAAGAGAAGATTTATCACTTCGTCTAAAAGTTTTTCTAAATCGAGATTTGTTTGTTTTGCAGCGTTAGAAAGCAAATCTTCTAAACGGTCCCATTTGAATGTTTTATTATCAAAGAGCATTTCTTTAAGGCTCTCTCTTAATTGTGGATCAGGGTCTTCCATTAATCTTCTTGCAAAATATGGATAAGCTGCGCCTAATATTTTGAAGTTTGGATCTACGCTTAAAGCTATTCCTTCTAATGTAAGTAATGACCGAATTATAAGTGCATAATACGGAGGCAGTCTGAAAGGGAATTTATACATAACACCAGACATATCATCTGTAACGCTTTTGAAATCCATTTTCGAAACTCCTTGTTCAACAGCATTAATGAAAACATCTTGAAATGCAGGAACAATAGGTTCTAGGTTAACTTCTTCTGATAAAAATCCTAATTTTACGAAATCTTGAGATAATTTATCGAAGTTTTTATTTACCAAATGTACTACTGCTTGAATTAATCCTGATCTAGATTCTCTGGAAACTTCGCTCATCATTCCAAAGTCTAGATAACATAATCTTCCATCTTTTAAAGCTAATAAATTACCTGGATGTGGGTCTGCATGAAAAAAACCATGTTCTAAAAGTTGTTCTAAACTGCACTGCACCCCTATATCAATCATTTCATCAGGATTAATTCCTAATTTTTTTACGTCCTCTAAATTTGTTAATTTTGTACCGTCTATCCATTGCATTGTTAAAACTCTTCTTGAAGTTATTGTTTTGTAAATTTTTGGTACGGCAATCATTTTATTATGTTTATGCATATCTCTAAATTTTTCTGCATTTGCAGCTTCGTTTAAATAATCCATCTCTTCAAATACTCTTTTACCTAATTCATCAATCAAAGCAACAAGATCACTTCTTATTAATCCAATATTGTTTTTTAGCCAATAAGCAATATTTCTTACTATGTAAAGATCTAGAGTTATTTGTTCTCTTAAGCCTGGTCTTTGTACTTTTACTGCAACGATATCTTCATTTTTTAATTTAGCTTTATGAACTTGCCCTAGAGAAGCAGCAGAAATTGGTTCTTTATCAATTTCTAAAAAAATCTCATCTATTTTAGATCCTAAATCTTCTTCAATTAATTCCATTGCCTTATCGCCATCAAACCCAGGTAGTTGATCTTGTAATTCAGATAATTCTTCTAGAAGAATCCCTGGAATTATATCTGGTCTTGTTGATAAAGCTTGACCTGCTTTAACGAATGCAGGTCCAAGTTCTACTAACAAATTTGTTAATTCTCTTGCTCTAAATCTTGCTTGTGTTTCATTATTTAATCTTCTAGTCAATTTATCCCACCCGATGGAAAAGATGTAGGCAAAAATAGGTATGAGTGTTTGCCAAAGTCTTTTTAAAAGTCTTTTAGGATTTTTTTTGTAAATTCTAGAAATTGTATCTGGATCGTAATTTAAGAGTCCAGATACTTCAATAAAATCTGTAAAATCTTCTTTCATAACTTTATATATTTAAAACCTTTATTTTTTTCAAAAAGAAGTTAATTTTTTTATATGGAAGATTTATCATGTTAATAAAATTAAAAATAGAAAATATTGCATTAATTGAAATTATAGAAATTAATTTCGAAAAAGGTTTGAATATCATAACTGGGGATTCAGGTTCAGGAAAATCATTAATTTTGGATTCCCTAAATGCTTTATTTGGTGGAACTAATATACCTCTAAAACATTTAATACGTCCAGGAAAAGATTTTTGCGTTATCGAGGCGATATTTTCTTCTTCTTCCCAAATTAATAATTGGTTAATTAGCAACGGTTTTGAACTAAGTTCATCAGAACTAAAAATTAGAAGAAAATCTTATAAAAAAAATAATAAAATTTTATCCAAATATAGCCTTAATAATTTATCAATTAATAGACTTTCATTAGAAAAACTTGGACGATTTTTAATAGATTTTGCAGGTCAATCTGACACTTTTATCTTTGATTCTTTAGATAAGAGAAGATTAATTATTGATGACTTATGTTCTCAAGAATTAAGAAGCACTAGCGAAAGGATTAAAAGTATATGGGGAGAAAGTGTTGCTTTGAAAGGATTAATGGATGAAAAAATAGAATCTTCTAGAAAACAAGAAGAAAATAACTTGGCGATTAAACAAATGTTAAAGAGTTTAGAAGAAGCTGATTTAAATTCCAGTGAGGAAATTTTAGAATTAGAGTTATCAGAAAATAAACTTGTAAATAATCTAGAAATTAATAACTCAATTAGATCATCCTTAGGAAACCTAAATAATTTCAGTCATGATGAACCATCAGTAACGTCTTTAATTAACCAATCAATAAAATTCTTAAATAAAACAGCAGATTTTGATTTAAAGATTCATAAGTTTAGAGAGAAATTATTAAATATCCATGCTGATGTTGAAGATTTAATTTTTCTTCTACACTCATATTTGCAAGATATAGAAAATTATGAATCTAATCTTCCAGAAATACAAAAAAGATTATTTTTTTTAAAAAACTTGGAGAGAACTTTTTCATTGGATCTACCTCAATTAATTGAAAAACGCGATCAGTTAAAGACGTATTTTCAAAAAAATGATCAAGGTAATGAGATTTGCACTATTAAAGCTGAAATTGAGAATTTACAAAGTAATTTAAATTCTTTATATGTTATTCAATCTACTGAAAGAAAAAAAATTGCTAAACAGTTACAAAGTTTAGTAATGGCGATTTTAAGCAATTTAGGTTTAGAAAATGCAAATTTTTCAATTCAATTTTCCGAATGTAAGCCTTCTGGCGATGGAATTGATAATATAAATTTTTTGTTTTCGGCTAATCCTGATCAGAAGCTCGCTCCATTATCAAATGTTATTTCTGGTGGAGAAATGTCAAGATTTTTGTTAGCTATTAAATCTAGTCTTTCTAAAAAACCAAATACTTTCTTTTTAGACGAAATTGATAACGGTTTAAGTGGTAAATCCCTATTTTCTTTGGTTGAGCTGATAAAACAAATTTCTAAAAATCAACAAGTTTTATGTATTACACATCAGCCTTTCTTAGCTGCAGGAGGATCAACTCATTTTAAAGTTAATAAAAACGTAATTAATGGAATAACCTATACTTCAATTCAAAAACTAATTACAAAAAATCAAAGAAAAAATGAATTAATAGAACTTATCGGCGGAGGTTCTTCTGAAGTAAACGAATATGCTTCTAAACTTCTTGATCGCCCAGCTGCGTAAAAGAGAAAAAATTACACTATAATAACCTATCTAAATCATATATTAGATTTAAGCATGGTTAATAAAATCGATAATAATTTTAGAGAAGATAATTCAATTAATATTAGGGGAGCTCGTCAGCATAATTTAAAGAATATTGATCTTTCTCTACCTAGGAATAAATTTATAGTTTTTACGGGTGTGAGTGGAAGTGGTAAAAGCTCTCTAGCATTTGATACTATTTTTGCTGAAGGTCAAAGAAGATATGTTGAGAGTCTCTCTGCCTACGCGAGGCAATTTTTGGGTCAAGTTGATAAACCAGATGTTGATAATATTGAAGGGTTGTCACCTGCCATTTCAATTGATCAAAAATCTACAAGTCATAATCCTCGGTCAACAGTTGGAACAGTAACAGAGATACAAGATTATCTAAGATTATTGTTTGGTCGTGCTGGGGAGCCTCATTGTCACCATTGCGGGATTCCAATTGCGCCTCAAACAATTGATGAAATGGTTGATCAAATTCTTCTATTACCAGAAGGAACAAGGTACCAATTGTTGGCTCCTGTTGTAAGAGGTAAGAAAGGAACACATACAAAATTAATAAGTGGACTAGCTGCTGAAGGATTCGCTAGGGTAAGAATAAACGGCGAGGTAAGAGAACTTGCTGATAGTATTGAATTAGATAAAAATCAAATTCATAATATAGAGGTAGTAGTTGATAGATTAATTGCAAGAGAAGGAATACAAGAAAGATTAAATGATTCTCTACAAACTTGTCTCAAAAGAGGCGATGGCTTAGCAATAGTAGAAGTTGTTCCAAAAAAAGGGGAAAACTTACCTCCTAATTTAGAGAGAGAAAAACTTTACTCAGAAAATTATGCATGTCCAGTACATGGCTCTATTGTTGAAGAACTTTCTCCTAGATTATTTTCTTTTAATAGCCCATATGGAGCCTGTCCAGATTGTCATGGGATTGGTTATTTAAAAAAATTTACTGCGGATAGAGTTATACCTGATAAAACATTGCCTGTTTATGCTGCAATAGCTCCTTGGAGTGAAAAAGATAATACTTATTACTTCTCTTTACTTTATTCTGTAGGACAAGCTTATGGTTTTGAATTAAAAACTCCTTGGAAAGATTTAAGTGAGTTGCAAAAAAAAGTTCTACTCTTGGGATCAGATAAACCAATACTAATTCAAGCTGATAGCCGTTTTAAAACTTCTAGTGGTTTTGAAAGACCTTTTGAGGGAATATTACCAATATTAGAAAGGCAATTAAATGAAGCCAATGGAGAATCAGTTAAACAAAAATTAGAAAAGTATCTAGAATTAGTTCCCTGTAAGACATGTTCTGGAAAAAGATTAAGACCTGAGGCTTTGGCTGTTAAACTTGGTCCATACAACATCACTGACTTAACTTCTATAAGCGTTTCTGAAACCCTAACTCATGTAGAACGCATCATGGGTTTAGGTAAGTCTAAAAAGGAGAATATATCTTTATCAGAAAAACAAAAGCAGATAGGTGAATTAGTTTTAAAAGAGATTCGTTTACGTTTGAAGTTTTTAATTAATGTTGGTCTAGATTACTTAACTTTAGATAGACCAGCTATGACTTTGTCCGGTGGAGAAGCTCAGCGCATTAGATTAGCTACGCAAATTGGTGCAGGCCTGACGGGTGTTTTATACGTATTAGATGAACCAAGTATTGGCTTACATCAGAGAGACAATGACAGATTATTAGAAACATTAAAAAGCCTAAGAGATCTTGGAAATACCTTAGTTGTTGTTGAACATGACGAAGATACTATGAAATCTGCTGATTATCTAGTAGATATTGGACCAGGGGCAGGTATATATGGTGGGGAAATTATTGCTAAGGGATCATATCAAGATGTACTGAAATCAGAGAGGTCATTAACTGGGGCTTATTTAAGTGGTAGGAAATCGATTCCTACTCCAAAAGAACGCAGATCATCTGTTAAAAAAAGTTTAATCTTAAATAATTGTTCAAAAAATAATTTAAAGAATATATCTGTAGAATTTCCATTAGGACGATTAGTTTCTATAACTGGTGTTAGTGGTAGTGGCAAAAGTACTTTAATAAATGAATTACTGCATCCTGCCTTGTGTCATTCTCTAGGATTAAAAGTCCCTTTTCCTCAAGGCGTTGAAGAGTTAAAGGGTATAAAGGCAATTGATAAGGTTATTGTTATTGATCAATCTCCAATAGGAAGAACTCCAAGGTCAAATCCTGCAACCTATACAGGTGCATTTGATCCTATAAGGCAAATATTTACTGCTACAGTGGAAGCCAAAGCAAGAGGTTATCAAGCTGGTCAATTTAGTTTTAATGTGAAAGGAGGAAGATGCGAGGCTTGCAAAGGTCAGGGAGTTAATGTTATCGAAATGAATTTTTTACCTGATGTATATGTACAATGTGAAGTTTGTAAAGGAGCTCGCTTTAACAGGGAAACTCTTCAAGTTAAATACAAAGGTTTTAATATATCTGACGTTTTGGAGATGACTGTTGAACAAGCCGCAGAAAATTTTTCTGCTATACCCCAAGCTGCTGACAGATTATCCACACTAGTAGATGTCGGCTTAGGATATGTCAAATTAGGCCAACCTGCGCCTACATTGTCTGGCGGAGAGGCTCAAAGAGTTAAGCTAGCTACAGAATTATCTAAAAGGGCTACTGGAAAAACTCTATACTTGATTGATGAACCAACTACAGGTCTTAGTTTTTATGATGTTCATAAATTAATGGATGTGATACAACGTTTGGTAGACAAGGGTAATTCAGTAATTGTTATTGAACATAACTTAGATGTAATTAGATGTTCTGATTGGATCATTGATTTAGGACCTGATGGAGGCGATAAAGGTGGAGAAATTATTGCAGAAGGGATCCCTGAGGATGTAGCGAAACATCCCTTAAGTCATACAGCAAAATATCTTAAAAAGGTTCTAAAATAAGAAAATTCTTGTTGTATTTCTTTGTATTTTAATTATTTCAGCAAAAAGAAATTCTTTTTAAAGTGACTTAATATCAGTCTACAGCAGCTTTTTTAAAATCTTCCGGATTAAAATTTTTAAAATCATAATGCTTTCTTAATATTTCCTTTGGAAATTCATCTTATTTGTATTAATGGCGGTTGATCGGAGGATTTGCAGAATGAGATTTAATTTTTTACATTTACATTTACATGGTCTGATACGCTCTAGGAATCTTGAATTAGGCAGGGATCCAGATACAGGAGGGCAAACACAATACGTTTTAGAGTTAGTCAAAAGTTTGGCTAATACTTCAGAAGTCGATCAAGTAGATTTAGTTACTCGTTTAATCAATGATCCTAAAGTTGACGATGAATATTCTCAAGAAGAAGAATTTGTGGAACCTGGAGTTAAAATTTTAAGATTTAAATTTGGACCTAATAAATATTTAAGAAAGGAATTACTTTGGTCTTATTTAGACGATTTAACTGAAACTCTTATCTCTTACTATAAAAAAAATAAAAAGCCTAATTTTATTCATGCACATTATGCAGATGCTGGTTACGTAGGGGTTAAACTCAGTAAATCCTTGGATGTTCCACTTATTTTTACTGGTCATTCTCTAGGAAGAGAAAAAAAGAGGAAATTGCTTGATACCGGTTTAAACACCAATCAAATAGAAAAGCTTTATTCCATAAGTAAAAGAATTGAGGCAGAAGAAAATGCATTAAAGACAGCAGATATTGTTGTTACAAGCACTAAACAAGAGTCCGTTTATCAATATTCTCAATATTCTTCTTTTTCAATTCACAAAGCTAAAGTGATTCCGCCTGGTGTTGATCATAATAAGTTTCACCATATTCACTCGACAACAGAGACGGCTGAAATTGATATTATGATGAAACCTTTTCTAAAGGATTCTTCTAAACCTCCATTATTGACTATTTCTAGAGCTGTACGAAGAAAAAATATACCTTCTTTGATTGAGGCATATGGAAGATCTGAAAAATTAAAGAGAAAAACTAATTTAATTTTGATTTTGGGTTGCCGTGATAGTGCTTCAAAACTCGACCCTCAACAAAAAGAGGTATTCCATAATATTTTTGAAATGATTGATAAATATAATTTGTACGGAAAAGTCGCTTATCCAAAAAAGCATCTTCCAAGTCAGATCCCTGCTTTATATAGGTGGGCTGCTAGCAGAGGGGGTGTTTTCGTTAATCCGGCTTTAACAGAGCCTTTTGGTTTAACTCTTCTTGAAGCTTCTTCATGTGGATTGCCAATAATATCAACAAATGATGGAGGACCAAAAGAAATTCACTCAAAATGTGAAAATGGACTTTTAGTAGACGTTACTGATATTAATGAGTTGAAAGTTATTCTAGAAAGAGGAATTTTAAATAATAATCAGTGGAAGTTATGGAGCAGAAATGGAATTGAAGGTGTTAATAGGCACTTTAGTTGGAACACTCATGTACGCAATTATTTATCAATACTTACAGAAGAATTTTCAAGGTCAAATAGTTATTCTTCATCGGATATTAAACAGAGTTGCTTAAAAGGAAGTTCTTCACTAATAAAACCCCACTGATCAAATACTTTAGGATCGGGGTGGAGAATTAGTTGATCGTTATGAGTTTTCTTTAGTTTGAAACCTTTTTTAGAAAGTTTTTTCATTAAGTTAGCAGTTTCTTCAAATCTTGATGCCATTGCATCAAGACTTGAGCAGTCACTTGTTAATCCATTATCCTTCCATGTAAAAAAACTCATAACAAATTTTTTAAAGATTGATTTTTAAAACTATACCTAAAATTACAAGTAAAATGTTGATTTTCCAAAAATTTTCAACTATTTTTTGCTCTTTAATTCCTTTAAGTTCAAAATGGTGGTGTATTGGAGACATTAAAAATATGCGTTTACCATTAAAAAAAAATTTTTTTGTAATTTTAAAAAACCCTACTTGAATTATCACTGATAAAGCTTCAATAATAAATATTCCTGAGAAAATTGTTAAGGTAAAAATACTATTAGTTAGTAAAGCTATAGAACCTAGAATTGCACCAATACTTAAAGATCCTGTGTCACCCATAAATATTTTTGCAGGATATCTATTGTACTTGAGAAATCCAAAGCATATGCCTGACATTGAATAACATAAGATACTAAAAACAAACAGTTCCTGCTGTTCTTTCATTAATATTTCTGTTCCTAATCCATAAAAGACCATCCCACTGCATCCAGCTGCTAATCCATCTAGTCCATCAGTCAAATTCACTGAATTACTTATACCAACAAGCACTAAGAAAGAAATGGGCAATATGAAAATATTCATATTTATTCCCCAGGAGTCAGATATTGTTATTAATGGATTAATGAAGTTTTTTTCATAAGCTATCAATATAAAAATTATTGAGATGATACTTTGTAAAAAGAATTTCTCTTTTGGTTTTAATCCTGTATTTTCTTTGTTTTTAATACTTAAATAATCATCTAAAAACCCTGTAATAAAGAAACCAAAAGTAGTAAACAATAAAAGAAACAATTTTAGATAACCTAAATTTATACATATAATCAAAAGAAAAATTAAAAAAGGGATTATCATAAAAAGTCCTCCCATTGTTGGAGTATCACTTTTTTTATACTGAATAGCAGGACCCTCAGTCCTTATATTTTGGAGTAAATTTAATTTTTTGATTATTGTTAGACCATTCTTTGTCGTGAATAAAGAAATGAAAAAAAATGTTGTATAAACTCCTATAAAAATAAAATTGTTAAAAAAAAAGGAGGTTACTGTTAAAGCAAAAGTATTTAATATTAGTAACGATTTAAAGTTAAGTTCTTTAATCTTCCCAATCATCTTCTACGGAAGGGTCTTCTTCAGTCTTATAATCTTCTTTTTCTCCCATTAGTGCTGAAAGTTCTTCTTCTTCTATCGTGCTAATCTCTTGGGAATCCCCGTCTTTTTCAGCGATAAGCCTCCCTGTATTTTCAAGCCAAGATAGCAGATCAGGTTCATCTCTCAGCGGCAAAACAGGAGCAGGATCATCTCTGTGGTAGCAAGTTAAAGCAGGGTTAACCTCAGAAATATTGTCTAATCTAATTTTTAGTTTATTTGAGTCCATTAAATGTGGTGTTCTATATATAAGATAATACATAATGATGCACACGAAAAACTTTGTTTGATAAAGCAAATTTAAAATATTTTTTTATCTGGCTAATTTCATTGTTACTGTCTGGATTATTGAAACTTATTGGAAATTTGATTCCTAATGTTTTAATAATTAATAACTTTCTTCTCTTGTTATTAGTTTTTGGTCCTGCCCTTTTAGTTACAATAATATTAGTTTTTAATAAGTTTTCAAATTCTTAACTACGTCAAAAATTTACATTTATGGAGCAAACTTAGATGCCGCAGGTAAAAAAAGTTGTACTAGCTTATTCTGGAGGAGTAGATACAAGCGTTTGTATTCCATACTTAAAGAATGAATATGGAATTTCAGAAGTTGTTACTTTTGTCGCAAATCTTGGACAAGGCGAGAATTTAGAACTTATAAGGCAAAAAGCTTTAAATTCTGGTGCATCTAAATCAATCGTTGGAAATTTAGTTAATAGTTTTGTTGAGAGATATGCTTTTCCAGCCATTAGAGCAAACGCATTATATTTAGAAAAATATCCTTTATCTACTGCTCTTGCTAGGCCTTTAATTGCTGAAAATCTTGTGAATATTGCTAGAGAAATTAACGCGGATGCAGTGGCTCATGGATGCACTGGTAAAGGGAACGATCAAGTTCGATTTGATTTAGCAATCAATGCTTTAGGTCCTGATTTGAAAATAATTACTCCTGCAAGGGAGTGGAATATGAGTAGGGAGCAGGCAATAGAATATGGAGAAAAATTTGGTATTCCTGCACCAGTATCCAAAAAATCACCATATTCGATAGACGTTAATCTACTTGGAAGGAGTATTGAAGCGGGCATATTAGAAGACCCAATGCAAGAAGCACCTGAAGATATATTCGAGATGACATCATCAATCGATAATTCACCTGATTCTCCTCAAGATATAGAAATTGTTTTTAAAAATGGGTTTCCAGTTGGAATTAATGATGAATTTTTAACTCCAGTAGAGATTATTCAAAAAGCAAATGCCCTTTCAGGTGCTCATGGTTTCGGAAGAATAGATATGATTGAAGATCGAGTAGTAGGAATTAAAAGCAGAGAGATTTACGAAACACCTGGTCTCTTACTTTTAATCAAAGCTCATAAAGAATTAGAGAGTATTACATTAAACCCAGACGTTGTCGACTTTAAAGGAATAGTTGAAAAAAAATGGGGTCAACTAGTCTATCAAGGTTTTTGGTTTGGTCCTCTTAAAGATAGTTTAGATGCATTTATTTCCTCGACTCAAACTTCAGTTAATGGAAGAGTAAAGATTAGACTCCATAAGGGTAACGCAATAGTAATTGGGAGAGTTTCGGAAAATAATTCACTTTACAGGGAAGATTTAGCGACATATACCAAAGATGATGTTTTTAATCATTCTTTAGCAGAGGGGTTTATTTATATGTGGGGTATGTCAAATAAAATATGGGCTGAGTTAAATTCAAAAACAAAAAATTAATACTCAAGTGTCTGAATTTTCTTTGGTTTCAATATCATCTTTACCCGATGTTGAAGTATCTTCGCTTACTATTGGTTGTTTTTCTTTGGATTCAACTTTAGATTCTTGATTTGTTTTATCATCTGCTTGAGTTGAACTCTTAGTAGAAGATCTTGGGGCTGGCAAAGGCCCCTCTTGTTTAACGGTTAGATACCTCATTACATCTTCACTAAGTCTCATTGCCTTTTCAATTTTGAAAATATGTTGTCCATCACCTTGATGACTTAGTTGGACGTAAATACCTTCTCTATGTTTGGATATTTGATAGGCTAACCTTCTTTTACCCCTCATTTGACTATCGAGGATGGTACCGCCAAATTCTTCTAAAAGCTTATTGTATTTATCAATGTGGTTAGTTACTTCATCTTCCGCAATATCTGGGCGGAGGATATACATAGTTTCGTAATAAGATTGTTGATCGTTCATAGTTTCAGACAAGGTCTTTGGCTCATAAATTGATTTGATGAGCGTCTGTTCATCTTTAACGATACATCATGATGTGCAGTTCTTTGAAAATTAGCATCATTTATTTTTAAGATAATTTTTGAGTGAGTCATTCATGATATTAAAAGGCACCTCTAGGCCATTTGTCCAAAACGATAATGATTTTAATCCCTGAGCAATAAGCATTTGCAAACCATCGATAGTCGTGCATCCTTTGTTGGCGCTAAATTTCAATAGATGAGTTGGAGCAGGATTGTAGATTAAATCATAAACGATTGTTTTTGAGTTAAGAGATCTCCAAAAAGACTCTCCATATGGCAATATATTCATTTCATTTTTGGCTGTTTTCATGCCTACTGGTGTTGTATTTACAACTAAATCTGCTTCTTCGATTAAATTTTGAGCCTGATTATCATTATTTAACAAACCCTGAAGTTTAATTTGATTTTCAAAATTTTTTATTAATTCATCTAGTGATGATTTGTTCCGTGCTACTACGGAGATTTTTGAAAGATTTAAATTTATTAATCCTTGAATAACAGATCGTGCTGCACCACCAGAGCCAAGAACAACTGATTGTTTTTCTGTTAAATTTAATGTTTTTAATGGATAAATAAATCCTTCTACATCGGTATTAGTTGCGCTCCATTCTTTTTCAGAATTCAATTTTAGAGTATTAATTGCTTTCAGTTTGCTTGCAACAGGGGAAATTTCACTACAAAGTTTAAATACTTTTTCTTTATGGGGGATTGTAATATTTAGACCTTTGCAATTAATTTTTTTTAAAGAATTCAGGACTAATTCTAGATCTTCATCTTTGCAAGGTATGGCAATATAAATTAAATCTAAACCTAAATATTGGAGGGCAGCATTTTGCATAATCGGTGACAAAGAATGGCTTACTGGATTGCCGATTAATGCAATAAAAGATGTCTTACTTGAAATCATGTTTAGAATTTTTTTTTAAAAAATAATGATCTGTTCGGGAACCACACCCCGTCTTTGAGTAACAATAATGACCCTGATGACCGATTATGGAGAATATAAAATATGAGAATTTACCCATGGGTAAGGTTGTAGGAATCGATTTAGGAACAACTAATAGTTGTGTCGCTGTAATGGAGGGTGGTAAACCTACTGTAATAGCAAATGCTGAGGGTTTCAGAACTACTCCATCAGTTGTTGCATATACAAAAAATCAAGATCAGCTTGTTGGGCAAATCGCCAAAAGACAAGCTGTTATGAATCCTGAAAATACTTTTTATTCTGCAAAGCGTTTTGTTGGTAGAAGAGTTGATGAAGTAAATGAAGAATCTAAAGAAGTTAGTTACTCTGTTGAAAAATCCGGTTCTAGTGTCAAATTAAAGTGTCCTATTCTGGATAAGCAGTTTTCCCCTGAAGAAGTAAGTTCTCAAGTTCTAAGAAAGTTAGCAGATGATGCGGGTAAATACCTTGGTGAAAAAGTTACACAAGCTGTAATAACTGTTCCAGCTTATTTTAATGACTCTCAGAGACAGGCAACAAAAGATGCAGGAAAGATTGCAGGTTTAGAAGTTCTTAGAATTGTCAATGAGCCAACAGCTGCAGCTTTAGCATATGGTTTGGATAAAGAAAATGAAAAAATTCTTGTATTTGATTTAGGGGGAGGAACATTTGACGTCTCTGTTATCGAAGCTGGTGATGGAGTAACTGAAGTTTTATCTACATCTGGAGATACACATTTAGGTGGTGATGATTTTGATAGATGCATCGTAGACCATTTAGCAAGTACTTTTAAATCAAATGAGGGAATTGATCTTAGACAAGATAAGCAGGCTTTACAAAGACTTACTGAAGCTGCAGAAAAAGCAAAAATTGAGCTGTCCAATGCTACTCAAAGTGAAATAAATTTGCCGTTTATCACAGCGACCCCTGAAGGTCCAAAACATTTAGATTTGAACCTAACAAGAGCAAAATTTGAGGAATTAGCAGCTTCTCTAATTGATAGGTGCAAAACCCCAGTTGAAAGAGCTATAAGTGATGCAAAAATTTCTACTAGTGAAATTGACGAAGTTGTGATGGTTGGAGGTTCATCTAGGATACCTGCAGTTTTAGATTTAGTAAAAAAAATAATAGGTAAGGAACCAAATCAAACTGTTAATCCTGATGAAGTTGTTGCTGTTGGAGCAGCTATTCAAGGCGGAGTTTTAGCAGGTGAAGTTAAAGATATATTATTGCTTGATGTCACTCCACTTTCTTTAGGTGTAGAAACTTTAGGTGGGGTTATGACAAAAATGATAAATAGAAATACTACAGTTCCTACTAAGAAATCTGAGACATATTCAACTGCTGTAGACGGACAAACCAATGTAGAAATACATGTACTACAGGGAGAAAGGGAAATGGCATCTGATAACAAAAGTTTAGGAACTTTTAGATTGGATGGTATTCCATCAGCACCAAGAGGTGTCCCCCAAATTGAAGTGACATTTGATATCGATGCAAACGGTATTCTTAGTGTTACAGCTAAAGATAAGGGGAGTGGAAAGGAGCAAAGTATTTCTATCACTGGTGCTTCTACTTTATCTGATAATGAGGTTGAAAAAATGGTTAAAGATGCAGAATCAAATGCATCAGCTGATAAAGAAAAAAGAGAAAAAATTGATTTAAAGAACCAAGCTGAAACACTCGTCTATCAGACAGAAAAGCAACTTAGTGAGTTGGGAGATAAAATTGATGCGGCCGCAAAATCCAAGGTTGAAGAAAAAAGCAATGCATTAAAAGAGGCAACCTCAAAAGAGGACTATGAATCAATGAAAAAACTTCTTGAAGAGCTTCAACAAGAACTCTATGCAGTCGGTTCATCTGTTTACCAGCAACCAGGTAATCAACCTCCAACGCCTGATTCGGCTGGTGGTCCTGATCAGACTGATTCAAAGGATAAAGGTGGAGATGATGTAATTGATGCAGATTTTACTGAATCGAAGGATTAGGAAAAGTAGTTTTTAATTTCATTAGCAACCCATTTAGAACAAGCTGGAGCAAGTAAAATCCCATTTTTATAAAAACCTGTACATATAATTAGTCCATCTTCAAGATTTTTCATTATCGGTGAAGGCTCACCCTCCGGCCTTGACCTTATTCCATACCATTTTTTAGAAATCTTCCCTTTCATCAGCCAATTTGGTTTTTTATCGAGAAAATTTGTAAGTTTTTCGAAAGTATTTTCTTCTGGCTTAGTACTATATTCGTCGGTTGATCCAATAATTAGCTTATTTTTTGATTTTGGAATTATATTTTTACCATTAATATTGAATTGTTTTGGCAGCGATAATAAATCAACTTCTGCATCATTTACATCAATTTCCATAGCTTGACCCAAGACAGGTTTTAATGTGATGTTGTGGGATATGCTATCTATTAAATCAATTGCTTTTAGTGAATTGCACAAAATAACCATATCAGATTTGATATTTTCATTGTTTCTTGTTGTAGAAATCCATTGATTGTTTGATTTTCTGATTTTTATTATTTCTCCTTCTGAAAAATTGATTTTTTTATGTTTTAGATATTTATCTAATGTTTGAAGTAAAGAAAAAGGATTTATCCTTCCATCTTTGAAGGAAATCATTCCTTTTATATTTTTTGTTTGGAAGGCTTTATTTATATTCTTGATAAATATTGAGTCTTTTTCTAAAATTCGTAAGTTTTGATCATTATTTTCATAAATAAATTTCTCTAATTTTTTAAACTTTTCTTCATTAGTAGTTAGTTGTATTAATGGTTTTTCGATATTTATTTCACTATTATATTTTTGAAGGAATGTAATCCATTGTGGCCATAATTCAATGCTTTGTTTCCTGAGAACCCAGCTTCTACCTCTCCTTTTTTGATACATATTACCCATTAGGAAGCCTAAGGCTGCATAGCTACTATTTTTGAGTTCAGTTGGATCTATTATCGTTACCTGGAAACCTAATTCTGATAATTCTAAGGCGTTAAATTTTCCAATAATCCCTGATCCAATAATAACTATGTGTGCTTTTTGAAAATTTTCTTTTAAGCTTTTCATTGATATATTAGATATACTTGCTTATTTGACTTAATAGTTAAAGAATTTTTGGAACATCCTTCAATTATATTCAAAATTGTTTGTCCCGATCGTCCTGGCCTTGTAAGTTTACTTACAAGCTGGATTTCAAATTACGGTGGAAACATAAAACATTCTGATCATCATACAGATCAAGATGCCGGTTTGTTTCTTAGTCGAATTGAATGGAATAGTAACAATGCCTCTTTTAATAGAGATGAAATTTATAAAGAATTTGAAAAAATTGCAGATGAAGTAAATGGAAAATTTAACGTCAATTATTCTGATGAAATTCCAAATGTTGCTATTTTCGTGAGTAAACAAAATCATTGTTTGATTGATTTACTTTGGCGAGTAAGAAATGGAGAACTCAAAATGAAAGTCCCGTTAATAATTTCAAATCATTCTGATCTTGAAAATATTGCAAATGACTTTAATGCAAAATTTGTGCATATTGATACCTTTAAAACTGATAAATCTATCGTTGAAGATCAATTTTTGCATTTACTAAAAGAATATGAAATTGATCTTGTTGTATTAGCCAAATATATGCAAATTTTGAGTGACTCTTTTTTAAAAAAGTTTTCTTCAATAATAAATATTCATCATTCTTTCTTACCTGCATTTAAGGGCGGTCAACCATATCATCGAGCTTGGAAGAGAGGAGTTAAATTAATCGGTGCTACTGCTCATTATGTTACTGAAGATCTTGATGAAGGCCCGATAATAGAGCAATGTACAGTTAATGTAAGTCATAGGGACGAAGTTGACGATTTGATTAGAAAAGGAAGAGATATTGAAAGAATAGCTCTAGCAAGAGCGGTTAGATTACACCTAAATCATCAAGTATTTGTTTATAACAGCAAAACTGCTGTTTTTGATTGAAGATAGTTTTTTAGTCTTCTAATTCTATTTGTATTTGTCTTTCATAAATTGATTCTTCATTAAAAGCTCTTGCTATCAAGAAACTAGCAATGCAGCTGATTAATACAGGTTTCATTATTAATAAATTTTTTGTTAAAGAGAAAGCTAAAAACATTGCTGTAATTGGTGTTCGCGAACATCCTGCTACGAAAGCTCCCATTCCCGCAAAAATGTATGTACTTGGTGCATGTCCTGTCGCAATTTCCACCCAGCTCCCCATTATTAGTCCGATTGACCCTCCTAAAGTAAGCATTGGATAGAACAATCCTCCAGGAGCTCCAGATGCTGCAGCTAAACCTGTCGTTATAAATAATACTAAAACTGCTAATAAAGCAATTCCAATACTTGTATTTTGTTCAGCAATTATTTTTTGTAATTCATCTAAATTATGAAATGTACTGGGTAAACAAGAGTAGATGCTTCCTAAAATAAGTCCACAGATACTCATTTTTAAAACAAATTTATTTTTATACCACTTTTTCCCAAGATTTTGCATCAACAAAACATATCTGCTGTACAATTCTGCAAATATTCCAATAATTATTCCTAGTAAAACTAAGTAAATAAAATCTATAGGTAAGAAAAAAACTGATGGGTCGTATTCTTTTTGAATCAAAAATCCGAGGTTAAAATCAAAGCCTCCTGCTTTAGGATCTAAACCTAAGGCTTGAATAATATCAGCAGATGAATCTGCAATAAAAGTTGTAATTACTACTAATAGCAAAATTACTGGTCTTGCAGAGTTTAATAGCTCTTCTATTGCATAGACAAACCCCCCTAATGGAGCGCTAAATACTGCAGCTATTCCAGCACCACCCCCTGCTGCTACTATGACTCTTCTAAAAGCTGTAGGAGCTTTGAGCCACTTGGCCATTTGCCAAGCTACTGATCCTCCCATTTGAACGGATGGACCTTCTGGACCCAAAGGGAATCCACTACCTATAGCAATAATTCCTGAGATTAGCTTTACTAATCCTACTTTTAAATTCATTGGAACTTTTTTATGTCTTAAAAAACCCATGATTTGACTCACTCCTGAACCTTTTGCAGCTGGTGCTATATTTTTGATCAAATATCCTGCAATAGCTCCTCCTAAAGCGCCAAAAATAGGTAAGACCGTAATAGATGGGAATTGGTCTAATAATGCTAATCTCCAATTATTAATAAAATAGATTCCAGTTTTAAAAGATATGCTTGTAATTGAGGCTCCTAAACCTGTTAATAAGAGCGAAAATGCAACGACTAGAGATCTTTGTTTTAATAATTTTTTGATGCTACGAGAAGAATTATTACTTGTTTTTTGAATATTATCTTTTATAAAGTTTGGCATAGTCCATGATTACTTTGTCAAGCTGAAATCGTTTATCTCATCAAATTGAAGATAGCGATAAAGTTGATCTGAATATGGATTAATTTTATTTTTAGTAATATCCTGATATTTTTCAACTTCAGGTATTTTGCCAAGCAGTGCGCAAACTGCTGCTAATTCAGCGCTGCCTAAAAAGACTTGTGCATTCTTGCCAAGTCTATTGTCAAAATTTCTTGTGCTTGTAGAAAATACTACGGAACCTTCATCTACTCTGGCTTGATTTCCCATACATAAAGAACAGCCTGGTAACTCTAACCTTGCACCACAATCTTCGAAAATTTTATAGTAACCTTCAGCTTTTAGAGTTTCTTCATCCATTTTTGTTGGTGGACAAATCCATAATTTAGCTTTTAAATTTTGTACACCTTCAAGAACTTTCGCAGCTGCCCTGTAATGGCCAATATTCGTCATGCAAGAACCTATAAAAACCTCGTCAATATTTGTATTTGCAACATCAGTGATTTCTTTTACATTATCTGGATCGTTTGGGCAAGCAACTATAGGTTGTGTTACTTTTGCTAAATCAATTTCAATGATTTCTTCATACTGAGCGTTTGAATCTGGTTGAATTAATGATGGTTTTTTTAACCAATTTTTCATATCATTTATTCTTCTTGAAATTGATTTTGAATCTTCATAATTGCTCTCAATCATTTTCTCTAGCAGGCAAATATTGCTTCTTAAGTATTCTTGTACAGTTTCTTGGGATAAAAGTATGGTACTACCAGCGCATGAGCGTTCTGCAGTAGCATCAGTAAGTTCAAAAGCTTGTTCAAGTTTTAAGTTTGGTAATCCTTCAATTTCCATAATTTTCCCGTTGAATATATTTTTTTTATTTGCTTTCTCAACAGTTAAGAGTCCTTTTTTAATTGCGAAGAGAGGGATTGCATTTACTAAATCTCTTAGAGTAATTCCTGGTAATAATTCTCCCTTAAATTTAACCAGCACAGATTCTGGCATATTTAATGGCATTGATCCTATTGCAGCGGCAAAGGCAACAATGCCCGAGCCTCCAGGAAACGAAATGCCAAGAGGAAATCTAGTATGACTATCTCCGCCTGTACCAACAGTATCTGGAAGAAGCATTCTATTAAGCCAGCTATGAATTATGCCGTCTCCAGGCTTAAGAGCTACTCCACCTCTTTGAGATATAAAATCAGGTAATTCTTTATGGGTCACTAGATCTACTGGTTTAGGATACGCAGCTGTATGACAAAAACTTTGCATTACTAAATCTGCAGTAAATCCTAAACAAGCTAGTTCTTTTAGTTCATCTCTAGTCATTGGCCCAGTAGTATCTTGACTACCAACTGTGGTCATAATTGGCTCACAGGTCATTCCTGGTCTTACTCCATCTAAACCGCATGCTTTGCCTACTATTTTTTGAGCTTGAGTAAAGCCGGCATTACTTTCGGTTGGATTTTGTGGTCTGGTAAATATTTCACTAGGTTGATAATCTAATTTATTTCTAATTTTGTCCGTAAGAGATCTTCCAATCATAAGATTAATTCTTCCGCCAGCTTGAATCTCATCAGTAAGAGTTGATGGATACAAGTCGAATTTGCTTATTAATTCTTCAGTATTTGAATCTTTTTCAATTTTTTTAATAATGCCTGCATGAGGATATATTTTAATAACATCTCCTGTTTTCATTTGAGATACGTCAGCTTCTATTGGTAAAGCTCCTGAATCTTGTGCAGTATTAAAGAAAATTGGGGCTATTTTGCTGCCAATTATTATTCCACCTGTTTTTTTGTTTGGAACAAAAGCAATATCTTCTCCTATATGCCAAATGAGTGAATTAATAGCAGATTTTCTAGAACTCCCTGTTCCAACAACATCTCCAACATAAGCTATTGGTAAATTTTGTTTTTTTAAATTATCAAGAATCTTTAGTCCATCAGGTTTTTTGAATTCCAACATAGCCAATGCGTGCATCGGAATATCCGGGCGTGTTGTTGCATGTACAGCTGGAGATAAGTCGTCTGTGTTTGTTTCGCCGTCAACTTTAAATACTAAACAAGTAATCTCTTTCTCCAGAACTTTTTTATTTTTGAACCATTCTGCATTTGCCCAACTATTTACAACCTCTTTTGCATAAAAATTATTTTGAGATAATTCATAGATTTCATTAGCTGAGTCATAAACAAGAATAATATTTTTTAAAACTTCTGCCGCTTTTTTAGCAAGTAAACTATTTTTTCCTTTTAGTATTTCAACCAGAGAATTTACATTATATCCGCCTATCATTGTTCCTAGTATTTCAATTGCTTTTTCGGGATTAATTGATTTGCAATATTTTTCGGAATTGACAATAGCTGTAAGCCAGCTTGCTTTTACATAAGCAGCTTCATCAACTCCTGGTGGTACTCTATTTATTAGTAAATCAAGTAAATAAGAAGAATCGTAAGAACTATCTTGTTCTAATAATTTTGTAATACAATTTGTTTGCTCAGCATTTAGAGGTAAAGGAGGTATACCTTTGGCTGCTCTTTCAGCCACGTGATCTGCGTAATCTTTTAGCAATGTTTCCAAATTCTTCATTAGTAAGGTTTAATGCCTAATCTATTGTTATTTTTAATATTGAAAAGGAGAGTATTCATAAATGCTTTTTTAAATATTCAAACTTCTTAATTAATCAATGACGACATCATCAAATAATTCAGCTTTAGAAAAGACATCAGATTTACATGTTGTTGAAACACGTCCATTAATACCTCCAAGCAGATTACATCATGATATACCTTTAGATCACGCCTCTGCCAATACAGTATCTAAAACAAGAAGATCGATACAAAATATTTTGCATCATAATGATCAGAAGCTTCTGGTAATCGTGGGTCCATGTTCAATTCATGATCTTGAGGCGGCAAAGGAATATTCAAAATATATTCAACATTTCCGAGAAATTTATAATGATAAATTAGAAATAATCATGAGAGTATACTTTGAAAAACCAAGAACTACCATTGGTTGGAAGGGATTGATAAATGATCCTCATCTAGATGATTCTTATGATATTAATACTGGTTTAAGAAGGGCACGAAGTTTGCTTTCATATTTAGCAACACGTGGTATACCTTCTGCTACAGAATTACTTGATCCAATTGTTCCTCAATACATTGCTGATTTAATAAGTTGGACAGCCATAGGTGCGCGGACTACAGAAAGTCAAACTCATAGGGAAATGGCATCAGGATTATCAATGCCTATAGGCTTTAAAAATGGAACGGATGGTTCTTTTACTACTGCAATTAATGCAATGGAGTCAGCTTCAAAATCCCATCATTTCTTAGGTGTAAATGAAAATGGAATGGCTTCTATAGTTAATACCACAGGAAATCCAGATGGACATATAGTTTTAAGGGGCGGTTCAAAAGGCCCAAATTTCGAAAATGATCATGTTAAGAGAATTTCAGCTGAATTGAAGCAATGTAATCTTCCCCATAAAGTGATGATTGATTGTAGTCATGGAAATTCCAATAAAGACTTCCGAAAACAGTCGGAAGTGCTAAAAAATATAGCTTCTCAAATAAGTAATGGTGAAAAAAATATTTTAGGAGTTATGCTTGAAAGTCACTTGAAGGAAGGAAATCAAAAACTTTTAAAAAAAGAAGATCTCCAATTTGGCAAAAGCATTACAGATGCATGTATAGATATAGAAACAACAAGAGAATTACTCGCTATTTTATATAATTCACTTAGTTAGTTATAAAAAAATTAAAAAATAATGCTGAAGAAATTGGAACAATGAGATTATCTATTCCTAAAACACTAAATTGTTCGAGCAAAGTCGCTAAAAAAGCTATTGTAAAATAATTTAAATTTAAACTATTTTCTTGGGCGTATCCTACTGAGCAAACTACTATCAAACTTGTTAAAAACATTGTCATAGTTCCATATAAAGATTTTTTTTGTTTAAAAAAAATCCAACTCTTTGAATTCAAGCTTTTTCCTATTAACCCAGCTAATCCATCACCAAAAGTCATTATGAAAAATCCACTAATTAATGCATATGGATCTTTATCCCAGAAAAGATAAATCAAAATAAATAAACTTAGACAATAAAATAATGTTCCATAACTCTTTCTCTCAATATCTTCAATTGTTGGAAATAATTTATAGGTGTAATTTATGAAAACCATTATTGAAACAATTCCTGTAAAAATTAGAGCAGAGTTTTGATTGATTTTTAAAAATTGAGCAATTGGTATTAAAGGTCCTATTCCAATATGAATTATTTTTCTGACGATTTCTCTGCTATCTTCATTATATTTTTTAAAAACTATTGATATTAAAAAAATTGAAAATAAATATAATAAAATTACGGTAAATTTTATCAATTTGCTTAAGCTGCTTTTTGATGAGTTGTCATTACTCTAAGTTTTAATATTGCTTTAGCTTCTAGTTGCCTTACTCTTTCTCGTGAAACATTAATTTGTCTTCCTATTTCTGCGAGTGTTAATGGCTCTTCACCATCTAAGCCAAATCTAAGCTTCATTATTTTTTGTTCTCTTTCATTTAATTGCGAAAGCCAAGTTCCTAAATGCTCTTTTTGAATTGTTCTATCCATACCTTCCATAGGCTCTTCACAGTTTGGATCAGGTATGAGTTCACCAAGAGTACTTCTATCCTCTTCGCCTCTAGCGTGAGCATCTAGGGAAGCGCAAGGAGCACTTTGCGAAATTAAATCTTCTAAATCTTTTTGATCAATTCCCATTTCAGTTGCCATTTCTAATCTGGTAGGTTGTCTACCAAATTTATGTGATAATTCTCGAGAGACTCTTCTCATTTTGGATAGTTTTTCACTTATGTGAATAGGCAAACGAATTGTTCTTGCACTATTATCAATAGCCCTTGTCATTCCTTGCCTAATCCACCAGTAAGCATAAGTTGAGAATTTATATCCCATAGCAGGATCAAATTTATCTACAGCTCTCTCAAGGCCAATAGCTCCCTCTTGGACAAGATCTAATAATTCAAGACCTTGGTTTTGGTATTTTTTTGCAACGGAGACAACAAGCCTTAGATTAGCTGCCATCATTCTATCTCTGGCTCTTTTGCCAATTTTAATTTGATAAAGATTTCGTTGCGTTCTATCAGTTTCGGGAATTTGTAGCAACTTTTTCATGCTCTGAACATGGTGAGCCAACTCTATTTCCTCTGCTGGAGTCAATAGAGGTACTCTTCCAATGCTACTTAAGTAATAGCCAATAGAATCTGAAGCGAGTCTGCCAGATTTTTTTTGGCTTTGTTTTGCCGTAAGACTGGATTTCGATTTGCGAGACTTGCCCGCAGTGTTTGGTAATCTTGGCTCATCAAAATTTTTATCTGAAGAGCTTTTCGTAGATTCCAGAGGGATCCCCATCACCCTGGCCTCCTAAATAATGGATTTTTTAAAAAGCTAGCACTGAAATTGAAATAAAAACTACTTTTACGTTGAAATTTTAAAGACAAAAATTTCTTTTTGGAAGCTAATTCTATGAAATCCATTGATATGAACGGATTTTATAAAAATTAAAAAAAATTTAAAATATTAAGAATTTTTTAAATGTTGTAAAAATCAATATTTATTTTATTTTTTTATGAGGTTAATTTGCGAACGATTCTCTGATGAATCTAATTTCAATTTCGAATAAGAACCATCTTCCTTCATTATCCAAGAAAAGTAATCATCTTTAATGTAGGTTTGCAAAAGCGAGTATATTTTAGATTTCAATTCATAATCCTCTATCGGAGTAACAGCTTCTATTCTTCTATCAAGATTTCTTCTCATCCAATCTGCACTCCCAATAAAAACCTCATTATCACCGTTATTACAAAACCAAAAAATTCTTGAGTGTTCAAGAAAATGGCCAATAATGCTGATGACTTTAATATTTTCACTTAAATTTTTTCTTTGGGGATATAAACAACAAATACCTCTTACGATAAGAATAATTTTTACACCTGAATTAGAAGCTAAATAAAGAAGTTTAATTATTTCAGGGTCTACTAAAGAATTCATTTTTGCAATTATTTCAGCTTTTTTACCTTCTACTGCATTTTTTATTTCTCTCTTTATTAGAAAAATAAATTTTTCTCTCATCGATGAGGGAGAAACTAATAATTTTTGATAACTTTTTTGCTTAGAAAAACCTGATAAGTAATTAAACAACTCAAGTAAATCTGATGCAATATCAGGATCTGTTGAAAGTAATCCTAAATCTGTATAAAACCTTGAAGTATTAGAGTTATAATTACCAGTTCCAATATGAAAAAAATTTCTTAAGCGTCCTTTTTCTTTTCTAACTATTAAAGCTATTTTTGTATGTGTTTTAAATCCTATGATTCCATAGACAACATGAACGCCAGCTTGTTCAAGTTGCTTTGCCCATTGAATATTATTGTCTTCGTCAAACCTTGCTTTTAGTTCAACAAGAGTCATTACCTCTTTCCCATTCTCTGCAGCTCTCATTAAAGCTGCGATAATAGGAGAATCTTTTGAAACTCGATATAAAGTAATTTTTATAGCCATTACAAGTGGATCATCAGCTGCTTTATTTATAAATTCTTCTACTGAAGTTTTAAATAAGTCATACGGATGATGAAGCAGAATATTTTTTTTCCTAAGTACATCAAAAATATAATTGAGGTTTTTGTCTGAAGATAAATCTAAATTTTTTAATTGTGGGTGAGTTTTCCCAATTAGCAGATTTTCTTTTAAATCATCTCTATTTATTTTTGTCAGCTGATTTAAATCGTCAAGGCCTAAAAAACTTTTACAAAAGTATATATATTCTTCTTGTATTGAGATACTTTCAACTAGTGGTTTAAGAATATTTTCTGGCATATTCGATTCAACTTCTAATCTAACTAGGTCTCCACCTAATCTTCTCTTTTGCAAACTTTGTTCAACTGCTAGAAGAAGATCATCAGCTTCAAGTTCTTTTAATTCTAAATCTGCATCTCTTGTGACTCTAAAAAAAGAGTAATTTATACATTCCATTCCGTTAAATAAATTATTTATATTATTCCCAATTAAATCTTCAACACTTATAAAAACGTGAGAACTTTTATCATCATATTGAATAATTTCATTGGGAATTTGTATAAATCGATTTATTTTTTTTGTTGGTATTTTTACTCTGACAAACTGATTTTTAGAATTTTCCCCATCTCTTATTAGAGCTGCCAAATTTAGACTTAAATTACTTATAAAAGGAAATGGATGTGCTGGATCAACAACTAATGGAGTTAATAGAGGGAAAATAGATGTAGTGAAGAAATTATTACACCAATTTCTTTGACTTTCACTTAGGTCCTTATATTTTTTTAAAATTATACCTTTTTCTTTTAATTCATTATTTAATTCATTATTTACATAGTTTTCTTGAAGAGTAGTTAATTTTTTTATTTCATTGTTGATTTTCCTTAATTGCTCTTTAGGTGTAAGTCCGTCAATACTTTTTTTGGTAATTTCTGCTTCAACTTGAGCCTTTAATGAAGCTACCCTAACCATAAAAAACTCATCAAGATTATTACTAAAAATTGAACAAAATTTCACTTTATCTAGGATTTTGTACTCTTTTTCCATACCAGTTAGGAGTACTCTTTTATTGAATTCAATCCAACTTAATTCTCTATTAATAAAAACATCTGCCTGGCTTTTCATTGAAAAACTTTTGATTTTTGATTTTTAAAAGAATTATTATTTTTACCCTCTGCAATAAGGTATATCATGAAAAGTAAGATAACGGAACCAGCTATAAAAGGTGATTTAGGACCAAAACTATCATAAACCCTTCCTGCCATTGCAATTCCTAAAACTCCCCCAAGACTCTGTAGACCTTGAAGGTTACTTAAAATGGATCCTTGTTTATCAACTTCTAATTTTTTTGATATTAGTGCTCTTAAGGTGGGTGTAATTAACCCTGCCCCAATGGCTAAAAATGAAACAGCTGAATAAATATTAATTGTCGCATTTTCTTTTGGAGAAGTTATTAAAAGAGCACACGCAACAAGTATGAAGCCTGATCCCATAAGTGTTAATCGCATTTCGCCAAATTGCTTTACCAGAGGCCCAATTAGTCCTCCCTGAACGATAATTGCAATGATTCCTACTACAACAAGAGTTCCACTTGATGCTTTGGTAGTCCAGTTTAAGGATTCTTGAAGGAAAAATATGAGGATATTGGTTAATCCAGTAAAAGCAATAAAGTAAATAAAAAATGCTAATGATAATTTTTTAATCTTTTCTTCTTTGAAAACTGTAAATAGCTCTTTTAAAGGGTTTTTTAAAAAAGTTTTTGATTTTTTTGAGTTACTATTAGGCTTGGTTTCTGGTAAGTAAAAAAATACAAGGAGGAAATTTATTATTGGAATTATTGAAGCTATTAAAACTGGAATGATAAAGTTATTATTTGTATTTTTTGCAAATATTACAACGAAAATATTACCTAAGAAAAAACTTAAACCAAAAGCTACGCCAATAAGACCAAATGTTTTTGCTCTTTTTTCAGGGGTTGAAATATCTGCAAGAATAGTTGTTGCAGTGGCTGCAGTTCCTCCACTTAAGCCGTCAATTAGTCTCGCTAAGAATAATAAAAATAATGGGATAGTTGCTATTGAATTTGACCAATTAAAAAGAACAGTAAAAGATAATATGGATATTCCAATTATTGAGCCTGTAATACAAAAAAGAGTGATAGGCCTTCTGCCGTATCTATCACTCATAAGTCCAATAAAAGGGGAAGCTGTAAATTGTGCAAGTTGGTAAGTGCATGATAATAAGCCATATGTACTAGCTTTAGAGTCAAAAAGTAGAACAAAAGAGGGTAAAATGGGCAAAAGTATACTTTCACTTAATCGATCATTTAGAAGAGTGACAAAAGCACTCAGGAGAGTAAATTTTTTGTTTGGTTTCAATAAACTTTCTTTCACAATATTTACCTTCATTGCGATTAACTTTTACTACCATACTTGTTAATGGAGATTTATGTGTCTGGTATTGTTTATTTAGTTGGGGCAGGGCCTGGAGATCCTGAGCTTTTAACTCTTAAAGCTTTACGTTTAATAAAAAATTGTGATGCCTTAGTTCATGATGCTTTAATTCCAGATGAAATAATAAAAGAGGCAGGAAAAAATACAGAAATTTATCATGTAGGCAAAAGAGCTGGAAAGTGTTCTGTTCCTCAGGCTGAAACTAATGCTCTTATTTTGAAATTAGCAAAAGAAGGCAAAAATGTTGTAAGGCTTAAAGGGGGAGATCCATTCGTTTTTTCTAGAGGTGGTGAAGAGGTATCGATTTTAGAAAAAAATGGAATTTTAGTTGAAATCGTTCCTGGGATTACATCTGGGATAGCTGCCCCCACATATTGTGGGATTCCACTAACCCATAGAGATGCTGCTAGTTCCGTAACTTTCGTCACTGGACATGAGCGTGTAGATAAGGAAAAAAAGACAGTGAATTGGAGAGATTTAGCTAAATCATCAGATAGCTTAGTAATTTTTATGGGTATAAAAAATATTGAATTTATAGTTGAAGAATTAATTCTAGGTGGTCTAGATAAGAATACTAAATGCGCTGTTATTCAAGAAGCTACTTTAAAAAATCAAAAATGTTTGATAGAGAAATTATATAATCTTCCAGATAAAATCAAAGATAAAGAATTTTTAGCTCCATCAATTATCATTATTGGAAAAATTGTTGAATTTAAGGTTAATAACAATATAACTCAAGTATCTGATGTCTATTTACCAGATATTAATAAAGTTCAACTATATAATAAATCCCAAAAGTAAATTGGATCGAATTTAGGTTTAAGCTTTAAATCATTAACTTGATTAATTTGTCTGCAAGATAAGCTATTAATTGCAACTATTATGTCATCATTTTGAAATTCTGGAGGAATTAATTCTTCTTTTACAATTTTTAATTTTAAAGCTTTAGAAACCATAATCCCCTCTAAACAGCCGCTCTCTTTTCTAGGAGTTATCCATTGATTATTTCTTTTAATTAGAAGATTAAATGTACTTCCACAACAAAGTTCACCTGAAGTATTCAAAAGGATAGAATCATCAAATGATTTTTCATTAGCTTCTGTCAAAACTTGTATTGCTTGATTGTATGAAAATGTTTTGCATTTACTTATAAGACTGTATTCATTTATTTTTTCTGTTCGACTAATGCAAACGCTTATCGGATTAAAATTTGGATTAATTCTATAAAACTCAAGCCATAAATTATCCAAATCTTTTGTTTCTAAAGTGCTATCAATTGTTAGTCTTCGACCTTCATTAGTTCCTCGACTATAGTTTATTCTTACTGAAGCAAATTGATCATTTTTAAGCGATAACTTTCTAATTCCATCATGAATAAGTTGCCTCAAATTTAATTTATTTATTTTGAGATTAATATTTAAAATCTTGCTACTTTTTTCTAACCTTTTCAGATGTTCATCAAAAAGAATAGGTTTGTTTTTTTTTATCAAAATGGTTTCAAATATACCATCAGCAAATTTTAATCCTCTATTATTAGCAGCAATAAATATTCTATCAATATCCAACCATTGATCCTTGTGCCAGCCTAATGTTTCAATCATTTTAGTGAATCAATTAACGGTAAAAGTTTCCACTTTAGTTCATTAGTTTCCTCTTCAGGGTTTGAGTCAATAACTATTCCACAACCAGCATAAATATTGATTTTTTTGTCTTTAATTAAAAATGATCTTATTAGTATATTGCTGTCAAATTCTCCATTCCAGTCAAGCTTCAAAAATGAGCCACAGTATGGTCCGCGTTCACATTCTTCTAATTCAAAAAGTCTCTGGCATGATCTTAATTTAGGTGCTCCAGTTATAGAGCCCCCAGGCCAACAAGCTTTTAGTAAATCAATCCAGTTCTTGTCTTTTTTTAATTTGCCTCTGATTACTGAAGTTAGATGATGAACTTTTAAGAAACTTTCAAGTTTTAATATTTCTGGCACCATAATACTTCCTGTTTCGCAAACTTTACTCAAATCATTTCTTATTAGGTCAACAATCATTATATTTTCGGCTCTATCTTTTTCGTTCGTTATTAAATCGATAGCATTAAGTGCGTCTTGATTTAAATCCTTATCTCTGGATCTAGTTCCTTTGATAGGTCTTGATTCTACAAAATTTTTATTATCTATTTTTATAAATCTTTCTGGCGAGGTAGATAATACAGCCTCTTTATAATTATTATTAATTATTATTCCTCCAAAGGGAGCTCTTAATTTCCTTCTTATTTTCAAATAAATATCTAGAGGATTATATTTTTTGGACGATTCAATTTCGCATTTAGTTGTTAGGTTTGCTTGAAATATATCCCCTAGGGAAATTAATTTTTTCAAATTTAGAATATTTTTCTGAAATTTTTTAGCCATTTCGTCCAAATTTATTTTTGAAAAATCAAAATTCAAATTTGTTTTAATAATATTTTCTTCTTGAATATTTTTTATATTCATGATTATGCTTTTATAATTCATCAGTTCAGATGAGTTTGTGCCTTCGATAATTATTTCTTTTTTTATAAGATTACATTTAATGATTGGATCATATGATGCAATCCATAAAGTTGCCATATTAGATTTTCGCCATGGGTTTTTGGGTTCTATGTAAATTCCAGCTTCATAACTTAACCACCCGATCCAAAATCCCTTTTCAATATTTTTTAAATTGTTAAATGGATTATTAGTTTTGTCTAAGTTATTGATATCTCTTGATTGGATTATTTCTTTAGGTTTAATTCCTATTATTGACCATTCCCCATTTTCTTTGCCATCACTGTCTAGCCAAGCTAATCCTTTATCTCCGAATTTTTTTGTTAGATGATGCGTAATCAGTGCTGGATCTATCCATTTTTCTAGAATTATTTTTTTTATTTTCATTTTTTATTATTGTTATTAAGCCATTTTTCATAAGCGGCATTTCTAATTCTGCAGCTATCACACTTACCGCATGGTTTTGAATTACCCGAATAACAACTCCATGTTTTATCTAAAGGGACATGATTAGCAAAAGCTAATTTAATAATTTCCTCTTTATTTAAGTCTAATAGTGGTGTCCAAAGTTTTATTGGATTATTTTCTCTTCCTCTTTTATTGGCTAAATCCGCTAGTTCTTGAAATTTTTTAATATAGTCAGGCCTGCAATCTGGATAACCAGAATAATCCAGTGCATTAACTCCTAATCCTATAAAATCAGCATCTATTGCTTCGGCATAACTTAGTGCAACGGAAATAAATATAGTATTTCTCCCAGGAACATAAGTATTAGGAATTTTATTAGTTTGTACTCCTTCTATTGGAATATTTTTTTGAGTATCAGTTAATGACGAGCCTCCCCATAAAGATAACTCAAGCTTAATGATTTTAAATTCTTCGATATCAAAGTGTTTTGCAATTATTGATGCTGAATTTAATTCTTTTTTATGTCTTTGACCGTAGTCAAATGAAAGGCCAAAAATTTTAGCTTCGGATTTTTTTGCGATACCAGTAACTGTAGAAGAATCTAAACCTCCAGATAACAAAACTACTATCGATTTATTTTTAAGAGTCATATGATTTCAATTAATTTTTAAGTATTTGTGAGTTTGAAGGCTCAATTTCCAATCGGGATTATTTTTTACGAAATCAATAGCAAGAGAAAACCCATTTGTATTGTTCCATGCTGGCTGTAAATAAAAAATTTTATCTTCTTTTTTGAAGCCATATTCGCTTTTAGAGAGTTGATATTGTTTTAAAGTTTCTTTTTTAATTTGAATAGCAAATTCAATATCTTCTATGTCATTTATGATTATTTTGATTTCATTACAGTTTTTTAAAAAATAATTTTTTGGAGGTGAGTGTCTTTTAGGAGATAAAGTAATCCAGTCATAGCTTCCTGATATCGAATTAACTCCACTTGTCTCAATATGAATCTTCATTGGCTTTTGTTCTTCTCCAATCGTCATTTTTTTTATGGCTTTGCAAAAATTATCCAAGTTATGTTGTAAAGGTTCTCCACCTGTAATAACGCAAAAAGATGCTCCTTTTTCTCTGGCAATTTTTATGCGATCTATTATTTTTTCAATTGATATAGAAGGATGTTTTTTCTCGTCCCATGAATTCTTGGTATCGCACCATGAACATCCAACTTTACATCCGGCTAATCTTATAAAAAAAGCACTTTTCCCAGCGTGATAACCTTCACCTTGTAATGAATGAAATTGTTCGACTAAGGGTAAAAAATTTGTCATTTTCATTCAAAAAAATAAAGAATATTAATTTGATTGAGTTAACTTATCTTGAGAGGCTTTTATTAAACCTTTAAATAAAGGATGAGGTTTGCCAGGTCGCGATAAAAACTCAGGATGATATTGACATGCTAAGAAGTATGGATGGTTTTCTAACTCAATTAACTCAACTAATCTGCCATCTGGTGAAGTACCACTAATTTTGTATCCAGACTCTAAAAAACTTTGTTTGTAGTAATTATTAAATTCGTATCTATGTCGATGTCTCTCATAAATAACATCCTCATTATATAAGTTTTTTCCAGTTGTATTTTTTGTCAGTCTACATGGATAAACTCCAAGTCTCATTGTCCCACCTAAATCAACTACATCTTCCTGTTCTGGTAATAAATGTATCACTGGATTGGGAGTATCTGGGTCTAGTTCTGAACTTGATGCATCTGGAAGATTAGCTACATTCCTGGCCCATTCTATAACTGCACATTGCATACCAAGGCACAAACCTAAAAAGGGAATTTTATTTTCTCTTGCGAATTTTATAGCCGAAATTTTTCCATTGACTCCTCTATTGCCAAATCCCCCAGGTACGACAATTGCATCAACTTCATTTAAGTAAGTTTCTGCTGAATTTTTTTCTATCATTTCAGCACTTACCCAATGTAAATCTAATAAAGCCTTTTGTTCAATGCATGCATGTCTTAAAGCTTCAACAACGGATAAATATGCATCTCCAAGTTCAATGTATTTACCTACTAAAGCAACTTTAATTGGAGCTCCAGGATTTCTTAGGTTGTGTATTAGTTGCTCCCAATTTTTCAAATCACATTTTTTATCTTCAAGGTTTAAATACTTCAGGGTTTCTTTGCATAAACCTTCTTTTTTTAAAGAAAGAGGTACAGAATAAATACTGTCTGCGTCTAAAGCTTCAATTACAGAGTTGATACTGACACCGCAAAAACCACTAAGCTTCTTTTTAAGAGCTTCATTGATAGATTTATCACTTCGGCATACAAGTAAATCAGGCTGAATTCCAATTGATCTTAATTCTTTCACTGAATGTTGTGTCGGTTTAGTTTTTATTTCGCCAGAGGTTTTGATGTAAGGAAGTAATGTTACGTGTATGTATGCAACATCGTTCGTATTGACATCATTTTTGAATTCTCTGATTGCCTCTAAAAAAGGTAGAGATTCAATATCACCAACTGTTCCACCAATTTCAGTAATAATAATATCTGCATTACTGTTGGCGGCTACTCTATGAATTCTTTCTCTTATCTCTCCCGTTATGTGAGGTATTACTTGGACAGTTCCACCGTCATAACTTCCTCTTCTTTCTTTATTAATAACTGCTTGATAGATAGATCCCGTAGTCACACTATTTAACCTAGTCATTGCAGTATCAGTAAATCTTTCATAGTGACCTAAATCTAGATCGGTTTCAGCCCCATCTTCGGTTACAAATACTTCTCCATGTTGGAAAGGGCTCATTGTTCCTGGATCAACATTGAGATATGGATCTAGTTTTAATATTGAAACACTATATCCTCTAGACTTTAATAATCTTCCTAAGCTTGCAGCTACAATTCCTTTACCAATGCTAGAAACTACTCCTCCGGTGACAAATACAAATTTTGACATTAAATATTTTAATTAAGCACAGCCTCCTTATATTTTATTTAAACAAAAAACTTTTAGAACATCCATATATATTCTTATTCATCAATTGTTATTTCAATATCTAATTCTTTTAATTGTGATTCAGAGACATTTGAAGGTGCATTTGTGAGAAGACATTTTGCTTGTTGATTTTTTGGAAAAGCAATGGTTTCTCTGATTGAATCTGCACCTATGATCAGCATGGTAATACGATCCAATCCAAACGCTATTCCACCATGAGGAGGAGCACCCATTTCTAAGGCTTCTATTAAAAATCCAAATTTTTCATCAATCTCTTCATCAGTAAGTCCTACCGTTTTCAGGACCTCTCTTTGTAAATTCGCTTCATGAATACGTAAGGAGCCACCTCCTAACTCCAATCCATTAAGAACCAAGTCATAAGCATTTGCTGTAGAGCTCTCAATTTCTTTTTTCAAGTTTCCAGAATCTTTAGATTTTATATTTTTTGGAGAGCAAAAAGGATGATGTAAAGCTTCATATCTATTTTCCTCTTCATTTCTCTCAAACATCGGGAAGTCAGTTACCCATAAGAAATTCCATTTACTTTTATCAATGAGATTTAAGTCTTTTGCAATATATTGTCTAACCCTATCTAATGACTGATTGACAATTTGTTTATCTCCAGCTCCTAAGAGGATTAAGTCTCCATCTTTTGCTTCTGTGATTTTTAAAATATCAGCGATATGTTCTTCACTTAAATTATTTTTAATTGCCCCAATAGTCTCAAGCTCATCTCCTTTGACTCTTATAAAGGCCAAACCACCAGCTCCTGCATCTTGTGCTACTTGGAATATATCACCTCCTGGTTTAATTCTTACGTTGCTAATACTTGAATTACCTCCTTTTACTGTTATGGATTTTATATAACCTCCAGACTTAATTGCCTTGGTGAAAATATTAAATCCAATATCACCTAATACTCCTCCTAAATCTTTTAATAACATTTGATATCTAGTATCTGGTCTATCAGTGCCGTAATTATCCATTGCTGCTTGCCATGACATTCTTGGAAAAGCATTATTAAAATTAATATTTAACACTTCTTTCCATATTTTTTTTATGAGACTTTCATTAAAAGAAATTATTTCTTCTTCACTAATAAAGCTCATCTCTATATCTAATTGAGTAAACTCTGGCTGTCTATCTGCCCTTAAGTCTTCATCGCGGAAACACTTTGCGATTTGATAATACTTGTCTAGGCCTCCAACCATTAAAAGTTGTTTAAATAGTTGTGGGGATTGAGGTAAAGCAAAAAATTCTCCATTTGAAAGACGTGCAGGAACAAGAAAATCGCGAGCGCCTTCTGGAGTTGACTTTGTAAGTAATGGGGTCTCTACTTCTGTAAATCCAAAATTATCAAGAAATTCTCTAGCAACTTTAATTATCTTATGTCTTGTTTTTAAATTTTCTAGTAATTTTCCCCTTCTTAAATCAAGGTATCTATATTTTAATCTGAGTTCCTCTTTTGTATTTTCATAATCATGTATAGATACTGGAAAAGGTAAGTTTTTTTTAATTTGGTTGATAATTTGCAAATCTTTAACCTTAAGTTCTAACTCTCCAGTACTTAAATTTGTATTTATGGAATCTTTGGGCCTTTCATTAATAATTCCGCTAACCATTATTACCGTCTCATTTCTTAGAGTTTCTGCCTGTTTGAATAGATCAGCACCATCATCGGGGTTAATTGTTATTTGTAGGAATCCACTATGGTCCCTTAAATCAATAAAAATTACACCACCATGATCTCTTCTTCTATCTACCCATCCGCATAAATTAACTAATTTACCAATATCTTTATTATTGAGTTCTTTGCAAATTCTGTTTCTCATCTAAGTATGATTTATTTATCAATAACTTATAATAATTCTTTAAGGGTAAATTTAGTTAATAATTTTTTTTATAAAACGCTCTTTTTGTTATTACCCCTTTAAATTTTTTGCCTCTTATTAATATTTGAACTTCATTATTTATTAAGGCATGCGAAGTATTGATGTATGCAAAAGCTATAGCTTGTTGTTTAGTTGGAGACCAACTGCCGCTTGTGATAGTCCCAACATTTTCTTCATCTTTAAGAACTGTGCAACCTTTTCTTCCTATTGCTTTACCTTCTATAGAGATACCAACTAACTTTTTTTGAATACCTAATCTTGACTGCTCTTCAAGAAATCTTCTTCCAAAGAATTCGTGACTATTTTCTAGATGTACTAGCCAACCTAATCCTGCTTCATATGGCGAAGTTTCTTCATTTATGTCTTGACCATAAAGATGCATACCTGCTTCAAGTCTAAGAGTATCTCTTGCTCCTAAACCGCAAGGTTCAACATTTTTGGAAATTGAGAAATCCCACAAATTAATTGCTGCTTTTTTAGATAAAAGTATTTCTAGACCATTTTCCCCTGTATATCCTGTCTTGGAAAAGAAAATTTTTTCTTTAGGCGAAATATGTTCAAAAATTTTATATTCGCATCCAAAGTTAGGGATATGTGAGATCGAAGATTCAATCCATTCTTCAAATAAATCGAATGAGTTTTTCCCCTGTAGAGCTAAAAGTACTTTGTCTTTTTTAAAGTTTGTTATCGAAATTTCATATTTATTTAAATTATTTTTTATCCACTGAAAATCTTCTTCATATCTACTTGCATTAACTATTAACAATAATTCTGATATGTCATTTTCTTGTATACCTAGGTCATAAATTATTAAGTCATCTATTATTCCTCCTTTATCATTGAGCATTACTGTATAAAGCCCCTGACCTTCAGAAAAGGAGTATAAATTAGTAGGAAAAAGTTTTTGAATATAATCCTTTGGATTGATTCCCTTAACAGATATCACACCCATGTGAGAAATATCAAATAATCCTACTGAAGATCTAACTGATTCATGCTCTTTAATTAATCCTGAAAAAGATATGGGCATTTCCCAACCTGCAAAATCCACTAATTTTGCATTGGATTCAACATATTTTGAATAAAGAGGACTTTTTAGCAAATCCATGAAATATTTAGTTTGTATTTAGTATTTTTACACTGTAGTTTAGAAATTCTTTATTGCATATTTTCTAATGACAAAATTAAGCTTCTAAGTATTTTGGCTGCAACTATGCTACTTACTCCGCTTTTATCAATTTCTGGAGATAATTCCACAATATCTGAAGCCACAATTCTAAAATCTTTTAAAGTTTTCAGTATTTCTTCAAAATCATTCCAAAAAAATCCTCCTGGTTCTGGAGTGCCCGTTCCTGCTAATAAACTGGGATCAAACCAATCTAAATCTATTGTTAAATAGATTGGTGACTTAACGTATGGTCGAAGAGCTTGTTGTAACTCATGTGTATTTCCTCCTGGACAAAAGTTAACTAATTGGTTGTTGTTATGCATAATTTCAAATTCTTTCTTAGTCCCACTTCTAATTCCTACTTGCAAAATTTTCTTTTCAGGTAGCACTTCTAAGCATCTTTTCATAGTACAAGCATGACTATGTTCATTTCCTATATATGATTCTCTTAAATCTGCATGAGCATCAAGTTGAACTAATATCAAATCTGGATATTTTTTTACTAATGCTTCAATAGCACCTCTTGTAATAGAGTGTTCGCCTCCAAGCATAATAGGACTAAGGCGTTTACTAATTAAATAATTTGTTGCTGATTTAACCGATTCAATAACGGACTTTGAGTCATTTTTATCAGTTAGTATTGATCCAAAATCAACATACATAATATCCTCTAAGTCTTTTCTTATTTTTGGACAATATTTTTCTAAACAAGAACTGACTTGTCTTATTGCTTCTGGACCAAATCTTGCTCCTGGTTTAAACGAGCATGTCCCGTCATAATTAACTCCGAATATACCAATTGAGCAATTCTCAGGACTTCTTTTTGCTCCCATATAAATTGCATTTTCGTTATCAAATAAATTTTTTGTCATCTTATGAATCTAGTTCTTTTACAATTTTATTTGGCATCATTTTGAATGCTGCATTTTGGAAATTTAAATTCCAAATTTCACATCCTTTTTCTATTTTTAGTGCTTCATTATAATTTTTATTTGATAAATTTAGATCTTCTGAAGAAGCGAATGTCCAACTCCAAATCCCGCTTGGATATATAGGCACAAAGGAATACATAGTTTCAGAAACTTTGAATTTATTTTTTAGGGTTTTCAAAATATTTATGTGAATATTCTTGAAGGATTCAGGAGATTCGCTTTGCGTTGCTAATATCCCCTTTGGTGTAAGTATTCTTTTACATTCTTCATAAAAAGAATCTGAAAATAATAAATTTGAAAATTCTGAGGGATCTGAACAATCTATAAATATAACGTCGTAAAAATTATCTCTTGTTTTTTTTACCCATTTAACACCATCATCAACATGTATTTCTAATCTTTTGTCATTCCATGCTTCGCCTCCAATTTCTTTTAGAAATTTTTTAGATATTTTGATTACCTCCTCATCAATTTCTACCAGATCAATTTTTGATATTTGAGAATATTTAACGCATTCTCTTACGGTACCACCGTCACCACCGCCAATAATTAGTACATTAGATTTTTCTTCAATGCTACTTAATGCAGGATGCACAAGACACTCATGATAATATTTTTCGTCTTTTAATGATGTCATCCAGCAACCATCTAACATTAAAGCTTTGCCATAATATTCATTTTCAATAACAATAATTTCTTGATATTTTGATGTTTTTTTAATTAGAATTTCCCCATTTAGGCCGAATCTAGAGCCTTTGTGATATTCATCTATCCATGTTGTAATATTTGTCATTTGCTTCTATGAATTTTCCCCGCCAGTTTTTGTTTGGCATTTTGCCACAGCCTTTGAAAGTCTTTAGGAGTTTGTTTTTTAATATTATCTCCTGCATGATCCTCGACGATTGAAAATCTTTCCAAAAATTTTATATTAGTTTTTTGAAGAGCTGATTCAGGATTGATTTTTAAAAAGTTTGAGAGATTCAGAAGGGTAAAGTAAATATCCCCAAATTCATTTTTTATTTCTGAATCATTATTACTTTTAATTGCTTCCTTTAATTCATTAATTTCTTCTTCTAACTTTTCAAAAATCTGATCGGTATTCTCCCATTTAAAACCATATTCTTTAACAACATTTGTGATTTTATCTGTTCCAACCATTGGTGGTAAATTTTTGATTTTCATATTTAAATTTTTACTAATTGATGCTTCCGTATGAGGTGTTTCTTTTTCTGAATTTTTAATGTTTTCCCAAATCTGTTGCGATTTTTCTAGAGATACTTTTTCTTTTTTTTTAAAAATATATGGATGTCTATTAATAATTTTCTTGTTTAGATTTTTTATAACATCATATAGTTCAAATTCTTTTTTTTCGTGACCGATTTCAGCATGAAGCATTACTTGTAATAAAAGATCTCCTAACTCTTCACATATGTTATCCGCCTTTTTTTCATATATCGCTTCTATAAACTCATTACTTTCTTCAAGTAAAAATGGGATCAACGATTTATGAGACTGTATTTTCTGCCAAGGGCATCCCCAATTTTTATCTTTTAATGATTTGATATTAGATATTAATATTTTAAAGCTTTTTAAAGTCTTTAAATCGGAATTCTTTTGTAAGTTATATCTATCGTTTAAGGACATAGGATATATTTTATTAATTTAATTTTGCCTCAATCATGAAATATTTAAATACTTAGTATAAATATTTCAACTTCATCTATTAGAATGGTCTATTATAAGGGCGATTAGCTCAGCGGTAGAGCGCCTGCCTTACAAGCAGGATGTCCCTGGTTCGAACCCTGGATCGCCCATTTATTATTTTTCTAATGACTGAGATCGTCAATCTTTCAATCAGTCAAAACGCTGCTTCAGAACTATCTAGGCAAGCTTCTTTTGGAGGTTCTCCAGGAGAAATGTCGATTGATTTGGTAGAAGATAAAAATTGTTCCGAAGGATGGATGCATATTCAATTAAGGCCAGGTACATGTAATGGATCCCCTATTTCAAGAACTGAAGGAGTAACTTTATACGCGGATGTAAAAAAGTTTAATTTACTGAAAGATTTAAAATTAGATTATTACGGTGATTTGAGCGGTGGTGGATTTCTTATTTCAACACCAAAAAATGCAAAGCGTTGCTCTTGTGGTGCTGGCTTCAAACTTTTGTAGAATGGATGTGTCTTTTTTTGCAAACTAATATTATTTTCATTAATTGGCTGCTCTCAAGATAAAATAAACAAAAAGATTATTGAAATGAAATTTGCATATGACAGAGATGAATGATCAATTATCTTTAGAAAATTATTCACCTTTTGAAGTAGAGAAAAAGTGGCAAGAAAAATGGGAAAGTCTAAGGGCGTTTAGTCCTAACCCTCAGGATGATGGGGATCCTTTTTGCGTTGTTATTCCTCCACCAAATGTAACTGGATCTTTGCATATGGGGCATGCATTTAATACGGCTTTGATAGATGTTGTAGTACGTTTTCAAAGACTTTTAGGTAAGAATGTTTTGTGTTTACCTGGAACTGATCATGCTTCAATAGCTGTTCAAACTATTCTCGAAAAACAATTAAAAAGTGAAGGCAAAACAAGCGAGGATATTGGAAGAGATGAATTTCTTAAAAGAGCATGGAATTGGAAAGAACAAAGTGGTGGAAGAATAGTTTCTCAATTAAAAAGGATAGGATATTCAGTTGACTGGAATAGAGAGAGATTTACTCTTGATCAAAAATTAAATGAAGCAGTTATTGAGGCTTTTAATATTCTCTATAAAAAGAATTTAATCTATAGAGGTGAATATTTGGTCAATTGGTGCCCTGAATCTCAATCTGCCGTAAGTGATCTTGAAGTTGAAATGCAAGAAGTAAATGGTCATTTATGGCATTTTAAATACCCTTTAATTTCTGAAAGTGGTGAACACTTAGATAAGTACTTAGAAGTTGCAACAACAAGACCAGAAACTCTTTTGGGTGATACTGCTGTGGCAGTTAATCCTAATGATGATAGATATAAAGAATTTATTGGTGTCAAAGTAAAAGTTCCTTTCGTTGATAGAGAAATACCTATTATCGCTGATTCACATGTTGATAAAGATTTTGGTACGGGTTGTGTGAAGGTTACTCCAGCTCATGATCCAAATGATTTTGCAATAGGAAAAAGGCATAATTTAAAACAGATTAATGTAATGAACAAAGATGGAACTTTAAATATTAATGCAGGCATTTTTCAAAATTTAGATAGATATGAGGCTAGAAAGAAAATTATCAAAGAATTGGATAACTTAGGTCTTTTGACAAAGATAGAGGATTATAAACATACTGTTCCTTTTTCTGATAGAGGTAAGGTGCCAATTGAACCTTTATTGTCAACACAATGGTTTTTGAAAATGGATGATATATCACAAGGATGTCTTAATGAAATTGATTCTAAAAAACCATCTTTTATTCCTCCACGCTGGGAGAAGGTTTATAAGGATTGGTTAGAGAATATTAATGATTGGTGTATCAGTCGGCAACTGTGGTGGGGGCACCAAATACCAGCCTGGTACGTTTTAGATGAATCTCAAGACTCAATAGAACAAAATACTCCATATATTGTTGCAAGAAATGAAGAGGATGCCTTAATCGAAGCTAATAAAAAATTTGGATTAAATATTAAATTGGTTCGTGATAAAGATGTTTTGGATACGTGGTTTTCAAGTGGTTTATGGCCTTTTTCAACCCTTGGTTGGCCAAATATAAATGATCCGGATTTTAAAAAATGGTATCCAAATAGTGTTCTTGTTACTGGTTTCGATATTATTTTCTTCTGGGTGGCAAGAATGACAATGATGGGGAATACATTTACAAATAATATTCCTTTTAAGGATGTTTATATTCATGGTCTAGTTCGAGATGAAAATAATAAAAAAATGAGTAAAAGTTCAGGTAATGGTATTGATCCAATACTATTAATTGATAAATATGGTTCTGATGCTCTACGATTTGCTTTAATTCGAGAAGTTGCAGGCGCTGGACAAGATATCCGGCTTGATTTTGATAGGAAAAAAGAAACGTCTTCAACTGTTGAAGCTTCAAGAAATTTTGCGAATAAATTATGGAATGCAACTAAATTTGTGTTAATTAATAAAACTTCTAATAATAATTATTCGCTTAATGAGAGTGACGAAAATTCTTTAGAGTTATGTGATAAGTGGATTTTATCGAAATTGAATCAGGTAAATATAAAAGTCGCTGCTTTGTTGAAAGAATATAAATTGGGAGAATCTGCGAAACTTCTATATGAATTTACGTGGAATGATTTTTGTGACTGGTATGTAGAATTTGCTAAACAAAGGTTTAATAATAAAGAGACTAAAAATAGACAAATATCTGAAAAAGTTTTAATAAAAGTGCTCAATGATATTTTAGTAATGATTCATCCTTTTATGCCGCACATTACTGAGGAACTTTGGCATGTGCTGCAACTAAAACCAGATAATGCATTATTATCACTTCAAAAATGGCCAATTCACGAAAATAAATTTGTTGATAATAAGCTTGATAATTCCTTTCAGCAACTCTTTGAAATTATTAGGCTGATTAGAAATTTGAGAGCTGAATTAGGTCTTAAGCCATCAGAAAAAGTTCCTGTATATTTAATTTCAGACAATGATGAATTGATTGATTTTTTAAAAGCTTTAGTTGATGATATTCAAACCTTAACTAAATCTTCTGAAGTATTTATTTTTAAAACTAATGCTGTTGATAAAAAAGAGTTTGCTAAATCCTTTTCAGGTATAATTAGTGATTTAGAGGTTTACTTACCTTTTCAGGATTTTGTAAATATAGATGCATTAAAGGAAAGGTTAATAAAGGATTTAAAAAAGGTAACTATTGAATTAGATAATTTAAATAAGAGATTATCTAATAAAAATTTCGTTGATAAGGCTCCAAAAGATATTGTTGAGGAATGCAGATTCAAATTAAATGAGGGTTCAGTACAAAAGGAAAGAATTACTAAAAAACTCGAACTTTTGAATTGAGAATGAATATATTTCTTGAAAATATTTATAATTTGTCTTTTTTTTTTAATACTGGTTTTGGGATCTTTTCGTTTGTTTGTATTTATATTTTAATTGTTTTATTAATACTGCCAGCCTCTTGGTTATCTTTATTATCAGGTTTTTTATATGGCTCATATTTAGGATCAATTATCGTTTTCATTTCCGCTTCCATAGGAGCATCAGTTGCTTTTTTTGTATCAAAAAGTTTTTTTGCAAAAAAGCTAAAAAATCTTTTTAGCCGTTATCCAAAATTAAGTGTCATGGAAAAAGTAGTAGAAAAAGGCGGGCTTAAATTAATTTTTTTAGCAAGATTATCGCCGATATTTCCCTTCAGTATTCTTAATTATTTTTATGGTTTGAATAATGTTAAATTTAGAGATTTCGCTCTTGGTCTTCTTGGAATAATTCCAGGAACTTTTCTTTATTGCTCAATAGGTAGTTTGGCAAAAAGTATCCAGGAGTTAAAAAATGTGCAATCACCAAATAATCTATATATCACTGTCGTTGGAATTATTTCAACTTTTTTAGTTTTATATTTCTCAGCTAAATACTCCAGAGAATATTTTGAAAAATCTTAAAAATTTACTCTTTAATATTCCAATCTTTAATTGATGCAATTAAGATAAACCACAAAAGCCTTAATTTACCTAGTAAAGTTTTGTTAGCTTCTAATTCGATATATTTTGCCTGTCCACAAGGTGTTTTTATGAAGTTGAAAACTGTTTTCTTCGTCATAAGTCTCTCAAAAAGTCCTGATAATAATTCTTATATTGTATAGCCAAGATTTTTATTTTTTTTATTTAAAAACCACATTTTTCTTTGACTACTTTGTTGAATATTATTTTTTAAAATTTAAATTTTTTCTCCATCTTTAAATCCTCTAAAGCATTTGAATCTAGGAAACCTAAGACTAAAAGCCACCGCATCCTTGGATTTAGTTTTAGCATCAGCTCTGATTTCTACAAGTTGACCAACGAGATGATTACGTTTTGACCAATATTCTTCACGTTGGATATCACTAAATCCGCTTCCGCAACTAAGACTGTATTCATACCCATCATCTTCTCCTTCTACCAAGATTGCTCCCAGTCTCCCTTTGTTGCGACCTGTACCCTCCTCAACCGATACAACTTTTAAAGTGACTTCAATGAAAGGTTTTGCTTTTAACCAACTGTGTGTTCTTTTACATTCATAAATAGCATCAGGATCTTTAATCATTACTCCTTCATATCCACCTTCTACTGCAGATTTATTAAGCTCTACAAATCTTTTCTGTCCCTCTATGGTGTCGAGATCTACATTTTCCCATTCAAGTGTTTTTATATGTCTTAGAAGCATAGAATGTTTTGCCACCCATTCTTTTACTAATAAACTTCTTGCTGTTTGACTAGTGTTCCATCTCCCTTTTTGGAAGTTTTCAAGGGGACATAAGTCAAATAGGTGTAGAACTGCGTCTTTTGTTTGCTTACCATCTTTTCTATGAACTTGTTTCATTAAATCCTGAAAGTTAGCGCTCATTACTTCACCATCTAAGACTAAGTCATGAGGTAGAGGATCCTCTTTTAAGACGTTCTCTATTTCCGAGATAATATGACCAAAATTATGGAATTGTTTCCCATTACGAGAAAACATTTCTACTTTATTTTGTCTAATAATAGTTAAGACGCGCACACCATCTAATTTGATTTCAATTTGCTTTTTTCCTATCATTTTTTTTTCATGATTTGCACTGTCATGAGCTAAAGGACAAGAAAAAATAGGAATCGCATATTTGGGAAATTTCTTGGCTATCTTGTTGATTGTTTTTTCAGATACACCACATCTAAGATCTTTAATTAAAACTCTTCTATAAAATCCATTCCACTCTTTTTTTGTGGCAGATTCCATAGCCGTAATAATTGCATCGCGAGCTGCGTGACCAGTAAGTTCTCTTTGAATAAGTTTATTTGCTAATTCCCTAAAATCTTTCCATAAAAAATTTTCACTTTTTTCATTCTCTTTTTCAGGAACAATTTTTACGCCAAAAGTTACCAATGGATCAAGTGCCATACAGATTCCCTCAAAAAAATCATCTAGACCTTGTTCCATCGCTTCTGAGATGATTTTTTCTTTATCTAATCTACTTGGGTGTAATTCTAATTGATGAATTATCTCTTCTTTAAACAATTCTTTTTGCCTCACAAAAAATTATGAATTCACTTTTGCTATTCTGTCTATTTTCCAATCATTGTCAGTTTTTGCAAAAGTAAAGTCTAATGGGAGCTCATCTTGTTTATCTTCTGATTTTAAATTCAAAGTTATTATGATTTGATCTTCTTGGACTCTAGGTCTTCCTGATTTTAAATTTCTGTATTTATTGAGGTTTAAACTAGCTAAAAATTTAAGAAAGTCTTGGCGCTTCACATGAGTTTTATAAGTTTTTGTAGTCAAACCATACGCTGCATCAATTCTTCCTGCAGCTATTTGATCAAAAAACTTTCTTACTAATGGATTAATTCCTCTGGCGCTTATAACCAATTTGACCGCATTAAAAGTCCAAAAAGAAACTAGTACCGCTCCGCCAACTAATAATGCTTTGAATCCTATATCTTTAACTAGTGTTGCATCCATGTTGATTTAAGTTTTTTATTACTTTAAGAAAAGAAATCGTTTTTGATGGCTTTTTTTGTCAAAATAATACTAATTTTAATCCATAATGCCTGTAATTCCTCTTTTACCTTTATTTCATAAATTTAATAGTCAATATTTTGAAAATTCTCTGGCGATTAATAATCAACCTTTAGTAAAAGTTAGATGGAGTGATAATAGATTAAAAACTACTGCTGGTTTCTATAAAAGAAAACGAATTAATGGTCTTGTAGATTCTGAAATTATTTTATCGAAACCTATTTTGAGTAAATTATCTACTAGTGAAATAAACAGTACTTTATGTCATGAAATGATTCATGCATGGGTAGATAGGATATTAAAAAAAAATGAGATACATGGTCCAAATTTCTTAGAAAAGATGAATGAAATTAATGAGAAGGAGAAGAATTTTCAAATTTCTGTGAGGCACTCATTTCCTATTGAAAGGAGAGAATTAAAATACATAGGAACTTGCCAAAATTGTGGTGAGAAATTTTTCTACAGGAAAAGGATAAAGAATATTGCCTGTAAAAAATGTTGTGTAAAATTCTTTAATGGATCATGGAATAAAAAGTGTTTAATTTTGTTTGATTAAAAATATAAGATGTGATTTTGTTTCTATATTTGGAATTATCTATTTTTTTAATGTAATTTATATTTTAAAAAGCATAATAATTTATGGATTCAAGGAGAATTAGAAATCTTAGAAATAGTTTTGATAAAAATATTGTTGATAAACAGGTTGATAAAATTTTCGAAACCGGAAGACAATTTGTTGATGGAGTATCCGGGGCTAGGCCAGGAAAAAGAAGGAACTCAGATTTTCAAGGAATAACAAGTAAGAGTGTTAAAAAAGTAGGAAGATGGGTATCTGAAAAAGTGGATTTATTTTTTGATGAAGATAATGATGATTGGAATGATGAGAATTTTTACGCTGATAACAGTGATATTAAGACATTTTCCAGAGAATCAAATTCTTATGAATCTGCTAAACAGTATTCAAAAAGACCTTTAGAAGCAATATCTTTAAGGCAACCAAAAAATTTACAGACAACTGAACAAAAAAAATTACCCTATGCGAAAGAGAGTAAAGATGAAGATTGGCCAGATGAAATGGATTTCAAAGTTGAGAGATGGCAAAGAGCTTCAGAAAAGGAGAATAATACTTCGAGAGAGCAATTAAACCAACAAGTTCAATCAAAATCAAGAAATCTTCCCAGATCAAGAAGAAGAAGAGTATAGCTTCGTAAACTCTTTAATTCCTGAATAGCCTAATAAATTTTCTAAATGTGGATTGAATACTTCTCGAATAATTGTTAAGGGCTTTTTGTCTCGAAAAAATCTATAATTTCTTGCCCAGAAGGGACCTTTAAAACAAAATTGATCTTCTAACCAATTTGAATTAACAAGTGAAATTCGGTCAACTTCTCTAAACAATTCTGATCTGTCTTGTGTCAAATTCTTCCAAATTGGTTCTTCTTTGGCTTTTAAATTTTCATTCACTTGTTCTGCATTCCACCAACTTTCAGCCCATGCTAGGTTTTTATTATTGTTTCTAATCCATACTTGTCTTCTAATTAAAGGTCCATTTAATTGATTTAACTCTTTAGGACCTTCTTCAATGAATAGAGGATCTACTTGCATTGAAATTAATTTAATTTTCGTCTCTTGATTAGTTAAAAGCTGTAAATGTCTAGTTGGACTTCCATCCCCAAGCAGCATTAATTTCCATGGACCAGATATGTTTGGTAATGAATTTTTCACTAAAAAAGTAGAGGCTTTTTCTTCCCATAAAATTTTTGGTGAGTTAAAAAGTTTATTATTCAGTGCTCAGACGGAATGCTTTTAAGATGATAACTTTTTTTCGACAAAAATATTTGCCTTTTCTTTTTTTATTTCTCTTATTTTTAGCCAAACAAGTAATGCGGTTAAATCAGCTTTGCTTACTCCAGGAATTTTTGAAGCATCACCAAAATTCTTTGGCTTTATCTTATTCAAATTTTCTCTAGCTTCTAAGGATAATGTATCTATCTTTTCATAATTTATTTCTTGAGGCAGAGATTTATAGCTTTGACGATTTATTTGTTCAATGTTGTTTTTTTGTCTTTTAAGGTAACCCTCGTATTTAATATCTATTTCAACACCTTCTTGTATTGAAGAACCTAGATTTTTTTCAGTCAAATTATATTTAATTAGATCTGAATAATGAAAGTTTGGTCTTTTTAAGAGTTCTTTCAAAGTTGTTGAGCCTTTGATCTTTGATCCCGTTTCTAATTCTATTTTTTTTGCTATTTCATTGGTATTTTTTAAACGAGTGTTATTTAATCTAAATTTCTCTTCCTCGAGGAGTTTCATTTTTTCTTGATAGGCCAACCATCTTCTCTCATTAATAAGCCCTATTTGATAACCTAATGGTGTTAATCTCCTATCCGCATTATCTCCTCTAAGAGTTAACCTATATTCACTCCTACTAGTAAGAACTCTGTATGGTTCTTTGAGATCTTTGGTAATTAAATCATTGATCATTGTTCCTATATAACTGCTTTCTCTAGTGAAGATTATTGGGTCTTTTTTGTTTAGTTTTCTTGTCGCATTGACTCCTGCAACTAATCCTTGTGCTGCTGCCTCTTCATAACCAGTAGTCCCATTAATTTGTCCGGCGCTAAATAAATATTCAACTGCTTTCGTTTCGAGTGATGTTTGGAGCTGTGTTGCAGGTATATAGTCATACTCCACAGCATATGCTGGTCGCAACATTTTACATTCACTTAATCCAGGTAAGGTTCTTAAAAGTTCTAATTGAATATTTTCGGGTAAACCTGTAGAAAATCCTTGCACATATATTTCAGGAGTATTAATTCCTTCTGGTTCTAAAAAAATTTGATGTGATTCTTTATCAGCAAATTTAACGATTTTATCTTCAATTGATGGACAATATCTTGGCCCCTTACTATCAATAAAACCTCCGTAAATGGGAGTTAAATGTAAATTGTCTCGAATTAGTTGATGTGTTTTGCTAGTTGTTCTTGTGATGTGACAACTAACTTGGGGCATATTATTTTTTATATTTGGGTCAAACGAAAAATATTTATCTGCTGCAGTGCTTGGTTGAATATCTAATTCATCAAAAATGATACTTCTTTTATCAACTCTTGCTGGAGTTCCTGTTTTTAAACGTTCTGTTTTGATACCAATTTCGTGCAAATTTTGAGTAAGACCTTTTGCTGCTTGTTCTCCCGATCTACCAGCTGACATTGATTTATTACCTATCCATATTCTTCCTTCTAAGAACGTACCAGCTGTGATGATAACTGATCTTGCTGAATAATAACTGCCAAAGAAAGTCTTTACACCCTTTATTCTTTTTTTTAAGATTTTTTTTGAGTTCAATCCAATTTCTTCAGTTTTTGCAATATCTAGTTCAGTAATCATTGCTTCTTTTAAAGATAAATTATCTGTATTTTGTAGTATTTCAATCATCTTTTTTGAATATTCTCTTTTATCTGTTTGAGCTCTTAATGCCCATACAGCTGGGCCTCTACTTGCATTTAATATTCTTTTTTGTATAGCTGTCTCATCAGCTAATTTACCAATAATTCCTCCTAATGCATCAACTTCATGTACCAGCTGACTTTTTGCTGGCCCTCCTACTGCAGGGTTGCAAGGTTGCCAGGCAATCCTATCTAAGTTGATTGTAAATAAGGCTGTAGAAAACCCTAATTTTGCTGTTGTTATAGCTGCTTCGCATCCTGCATGTCCTCCTCCAATAACGATGATGTCAAAAGATTCATTTGTTGAGTGATGATCTTGCATTCTAGGATCGATTTAATTAGCTAAATTCCTAAATCTCGTAAATTGAGGTTCAAATAATAATTTAACAGTTCCTACGGGTCCATTTCTATGTTTAGTGACAATGATTTCTGTAATTCCTTTATCTTCAGTCTCTGGATTATAGTATTCATCTCTGTAAATCATTAATACTAAATCTGCGTCTTGTTCAATAGATCCTGATTCTCTTAGATCGCTTAACATTGGTCTTTTATTTGTTCTAGACTCTACTCCTCTACTAAGCTGAGATAAAGCAACTACTGGTACTTTTAATTCTCTGGCCATGCTTTTAAGACCTCTTGTTATTCGTGAAAGTTCTTGCACTCTATTGTCAGGAGTGGATCCTTCCATCAACTGGAGGTAATCAATCACAATTAATCCAAGTTCTTTTTTTTGTTCAGCTATTAGTCTTCTGCATAGAGATCTCATCTCTAAAACACTTGAGTTTGGCTTGTCATCTATAAATATTGGTAATTGACCTAATGAATTGATACCTTCTCCGAGTAATGGCCATTCATCTTGCTGTAATCTTCCTGTGCGTAGCCTGCCACTCTCGATTCCAACTTCCATAGAGAGTAATCTATATGTCAACTGTTCTTTACTCATTTCAAGGCTAAATACACACACGGGTAAATCTTGAGATTGTGCAACATTTTTAGCCAGATTAAGAACTATTGAAGTTTTCCCCATTGAAGGTCTTCCAGCAACAATTATTAAATCACTTCTTTGAAAACCTTGAGTGATCGCATCAAGATCGTAGAAATTTACAGGAATTCCAGCTACTGAAGTACCTAATGATCTTGACTCTATTTCATTGAAAGTACTTGTAAGGATTTCAGCTGCTTGAGTAAGACCTTTTGAAGGTTTTTCTTGACTGATTTCAAATATTTTTTGCTCTGCTTTATCTAGAACTTCATTAGTATCTTGAGTTTGATCAAAACCTAGTTGAACCACTTCATTTCCAGATCTAATAAGTTGCCTTCTCATGAATTTGTCGTTAATTAAATTAGCAACTTGTTCTATGGAAGCTGTAGAGGAAACATTTTCCACTAGTTCTACCAGTTTGCCGTTACCTCCAATTTTTTCTAGTGATCCATTATCTGCTAACCAAGCACTCATTGATGTTAAATCAGTTGGTTTGCCCTGGGTATGCAACATTAATGCTGTTCTATAAATCTCTCGATGGGCATTTATATAAAAAGCTTCAGGTTTAATTAAGTCTGCAATTCTTCCGATCGCGTCTGGATCAAGAAGTATGCCACCAAGAACAGCTTCCTCTGCTTGAACGTTTTGAGGAGGTACTAATCCAGAATTTTCACTATTAAAATCCTTTTTAAAATTTTTATTTTGCCCATTATTTGGAAAAGGTACGGAAACCATATCTTTAATTGCTTAGATATATACTCTGACTACTTTTCAAAATAATGCAACAAATTGATTAACTTGTTACTTCAATATTTACTTCTGCATTTACTTCTGGATGTAATTTTATTTTTGCATTAAAGGAACCTAAATTATGAATATCAGGAACTGTAATGCTTCTTCTATCAATTTCTTTTTTAGTTGCCGCTTCTATTGCTTCGGCAACATCCCCATTGGTAACTGTTCCAAAAAGGACGCCATCTTCTCCAACCTGTTTTTTAATAGTGAATCTACCTATTGTAGATAATGCAGTTTGGAAATCTAAAGCTTCTTGCTTTAATTTATCAGCAGCGATTTTTTCTTTTTCTTTCTTCCTTTCAATTTGTTTAAGGACTGCTGGTGTTACATTCATGGCTTTGCCATAAGGTAATAGAAAATTTCTTGCGTATCCAGGTGCTACTTCAACTAGATCTCCCTCTTTACCTAGTGATGCGATTGATTCAGTTAATGCGACTTGTACTCTTTTAGCCATGAAAATGTTGAACAATATAGTTAATAATAAGACCTAGAGGGTAACTTTACTTTTTTTGCAAGACCAAATTTCGCAAGAATCTTAATATGTTCCCATGTTAAATCTATCTGACCTCTAAATAATCCCTGTTTTGCCGAATTTGGAAATGCATGATGATTGTTATGCCAACCTTCTCCAAATGTTAATGCAGCAACCCAGGCATTGTTTTTAGATGAATCACCACTTTCGAATGGTGCTTTACCCCAACAATGCGTCGCGGAGTTTACTAGCCACGTTATGTGATAAACAACCACAAGCCTCAATGGAATTCCCCAAAGGACTAAAGCCCATCCTCCAACTCCTAATTTTTGACCTATTGCGTACAAGGAAAGTCCAATAGGAATTTGTAAGAATAAAAAATATTTATTTAGAAATCTATAGTATGGATCCTTAATTAAATCTGCACTTAGTTTTGGAACAGCTTTTAGTGCTTCAACGTCTTTAAACATCCAACCCATATGACTCCACCAAAACCCCTTTTTACTATTGTGATGATCTACTTCAGTATCTGAAAAAGAGTGATGATGCCTATGTAAACCTACCCAATCTATTGGTCCATGTTGGCAACTTATAGCTCCACAGGTAGCAAAAAATCTTTCTAACCATCTTGGAACTATGAAAGATCTGTGTGATAACAATCTGTGATATCCAAGAGTGACTCCTAAACAAGCAGTTACCCAGTAAAAAAATAATAATGAAGTAACTGCAGGGAGACTCCAGAATTTTGGTTGTATAGCTACAAGTGAAAGGATATGGATTGCAACCATGAAAACTATTGTTCCCCAAGTTTTATGTAGCCTTGGAGGATATCTTTTTGAATGGCTGGAAGGTTCCAGTAATTTTTCTGAGAGTTCTATAACTTTTTCAGCTGGAACAGGTTTTTTTAACTTTGCTGTTTCTTGGAAAATTACTGAATTCATGATATTGAAATACTATTTTCAAAATTACCGATATGTAATATTATCATACTATACTATTGATAAGTTTAATTATCTGTGAGTCTCGGATATCGCGATAAATTATCTAAAGGTCGAAGGGCTATGGCTCATTTGATACACCTCTGGCATGAAAGAAATGGTTGGTCTCACAGAGTATTGCCATTACTTTCAGAAGTTCTTGATTTAGGTAAAGTTCATAATTCGCAAATTTCTAATCTTAGGAATGGGAAGTTATCTTCGCCAGGTCCTGAAGTTTTTCTTGCTTTAGCTCAAGTTAATACGATTCTTGATCAAGGCATTGAAAAAATCAGGGATCGTTTTGAAAGTGATTACCCAGAGTTATGGAAATCTTTGGAAGAGTCTGCATTACCCCTCAAAAATGATTCTGGTAATCCATTGTCAGCCGGGGATTTATTCGAGATATTTTCAGGATTAAAACCTCTACCTTCATCTTTTGACTGGTACATAGAAGATGAAGAAGCTTCTGCTTTAAGTGATGCTCTTTCAGTGCATTTTTGTCAGAATAAGGCTTGGAGATCATGTAAAATGCAGGTAATGGAAGCCTACGCTGTCAATAAATCTGCCCGTAGAGAACGATTTGCTGAGGTAATTGCAGGAATTAGAGATTATACGGCAGAAGAATTAGATGGAGAACTTCTTGATTTATATGAGGCTTCAAAAAAACTTTCTTATTTTCAGGGCAGGGGGCCTAATGCTTTCCTCGCGGAATTAAGAAATTTAGCTTCTGAAAAATAATATGAATTTTTATAATAAATGACTCTTGACAATAACTTAAAACTGGCTGAAAACGCTGTTTTTTCTGTCGAAGAGAGTTTAAGTAAAGTTTTCCAAGAAAGGTCTAATCAGGTTTTCCAGAAATTAGAAAATATTTTGACAATTTTTAAGGAAGAAAAAGTTTCTACTAGTCATTTCAATCAATCTTCTGGCAGTGGTCATGATGATATATCTAGAGAAAAAATTGATGCGGTTTTTGCAAGATTGTTTCTTGCTGAAAAGGCTGCAGTGAGGATGCAATTTGTAAGTGGAACTCATGCAATAAGTTCTGTCTTATTTGGAATTCTTCGACCTGGAGATGTAATGTTATCTCTTACAGGACAACCATATGACACTTTAGAAGAAGTCATAGGAATAAGGGGAGGTGGAAAAGGATCACTTAAAGATTTTGACATTGAATATAAGCAATTAAATATCTGCGAGTATTTTGATTCTTTTGAAGAAAAAATTGTTCATTTTTTTAAAGAAAATTCATGCAAATTAGTATTCATACAAAAAAGTTGTGGATATAGTTGGAGAAAGTCTCTTACGAATCATCAGATAGAGAAAATTTGTAGTCTTATTCATTCTATTGATCCTAACTGTATCTGTTTTGTTGATAACTGTTATGGGGAGCTTGTTGAAGATAGTGAACCAATTTCTAAAGGGGCAAATATAATTGCTGGATCATTGATTAAAAATTTGGGAGGAACAATAGTTCCTACTGGTGGGTACGTTGCAGGAGATGCAGAGTTGGTTGAGATGGCATGTTCTAGATTAACCTCACCAGGCATTGGTTCTTCTGCAGGAATAAATTTTGGACTAGGAAGATTAATTTTGCAGGGTTTGTTTTTAGCACCACAAATTGTTCATGAATCACTAAAAGGTGCTGATATGGTTGCAGCAGTCTTTAAAAATTTGGGATTTAAGGTTTTACCAGAGCCAGCAACTTATAGATCTGATCTTATTCAGTCAGTAAGATTGAATAATCCTGATTTGGTACAAAAAGTTTGTCAATCTTTTCAAAATTCTTCACCAGTAGATTCTTTTCTGAATGTTGTTCCATCTCCAATGGATGGATATGATTCAAAATTATTAATGGCAGGAGGCACCTTTATTGAAGGTAGTACAAGTGAATTTTCTGCTGATGCCCCTCTAAGAGATCCTTACAATATTTTTGTTCAAGGTGGTTCTCACATAGCTCATATCAAAATTGCATTAATTCGATTATTATCTGAATTATTAGAGGAAAAATTAATTTCAAAGGATTCTCTACTTCCTTTATCTACTTAATCATGTCTTACAAGTTTCCAGACAACCTCAACTATGCAGATACTCATGAATATGTCTTAGAAGAAAATGGATTATTAAAAATTGGAGTTAGTGAATTCGCTATAGATCAATTAGGAGATATTGTTTTTGTTGAATTAGCTGACGAAGGTGCGACTTTAGAGAAAGGTGAGACTTTTGGAACAATAGAATCAGTTAAGGCCGTTGAGGAAGTCTATCTCCCTTTTTCAGGGGAAATAGTATCTGTAAATGAAAGTGTTATTGAGAACCCTGAGCTTTTACAGAATGATCCGATTGGAGATGGTTGGTTAGTCATTTTGAAACCAGAATCAAAAGCATCAATTGCTGATTTGATGACCTCTGAGGAATATCAATCAAAGGTTGTACCAAAATAAGGCAAACTTTTTAAAAAGAGCTATTTTAAAGAAAAATATTTTAATATGACATCTGAATTTGGGTTTGATTTGTTTATAGATAGACATCTTGGGTTAGGAGATAATGATGAAGGAATTATGCTGAACAAGCTTGGTTTTAATAATATTGATCAATTTATAAATCAAGTTATTCCTGAAGATATTCAGCTTAAAGATAAATCTTCAGAAATATTGCCCCAAGGTTGTTCAGAAATTGAGGCTTTAAACGAATTAGAAGAGATTGCTAATAAAAATACTAAAATGAGATCACTTATAGGTCTTGGTTATTATGACAATCATATGCCTAAAGTAATCCAAAGACATGTTCTTGAAAATCCAAGATGGTACACGTCTTATACTCCATATCAAGCAGAAATTGCACAAGGAAGATTAGAAGCTTTATTTAATTTTCAGACTATTGTTTGTGAACTAACGGGATTCCCTGTCGCCAATGCATCTTTGTTGGATGAGGGTACTGCAGCAGCAGAAGCCATGGCCATGAGTTTTTCCGCAAGAAAAAATAAATCTTCAAAAGTGTACTTAGTGGAGTCAAATGTTTTTGATCATACTTTTAATGTTCTACAAACCAGAGCAAAACCTTTGGGAATATCCCTAAAACGCTTTACTCAAGGCAACCTTCCTAATCATGATGATGATGTTTTTGGAATGTTGTTGCAATTACCTGGTAAAAATGGACAATTATATGATCCCACATTCTTAATATCCCAAGCACATCGATCAGAAATTATTGTTACTGCATGTATTGATCCACTAGCACAAGTTTTGATTAAACCAATTTCTGAATTTGGTGTTGATGTAGCAGTGGGTAGTATGCAGAGATTTGGTGTACCAATGGGTTTTGGTGGCCCCCATGCAGCATATTTTGCTTGTAGCGAAAAATATAAAAGGCTGATACCAGGAAGAATTGTTGGGCAAACTCTCTCAAAAAATGGAGAAAAGTCTCTAAGACTAGCATTGCAAACAAGAGAACAACATATTAGAAGGGAAAAGGCCACCAGTAATATTTGTACTGCTCAATCTTTATTAGCAATAATTTCTTCTTTTTATGCTATTTATCATGGACCCTCTGGATTAACGCAAATTGCTAAGAGATTAGTAGAGTTGAGAATAAATTTAGAATCAAGTTTAGCTGCTTTAGGTTTTGATATTCCTGATGGGATTAGATTTGATAGTGTTGATGTTTATTCTGAGTACTCCCAGAGGATTCATAATGAAGCTTTAAAAAATGGCTATAACTTAAGAATTTTGCCGTTGGGATCAACTATTGAAAATTCAACTGGCTTTGGGATCTCTTTAGATGAGCTTAGTAATGAAAAAGAAATAAAAGATATTTTGACTTTCATAGCAAACCTTATAGAAAAAGAAGAAGATTTAGAACATATAAAATTTGATAAAGAGTTTCATCTTGAAAGTTTAGCTTTGAGATCCAGTGCATGGATGCAGCAAGATATATTCACTAATTACCAAAGTGAAACTGAATTAATGAGATATATATTCCGACTTGCAGAAAAAGATTTTTCTTTGGTAGATGGGATGATGCCATTGGGAAGCTGTACCATGAAGTTAAATTCTGCAGCAGAGTTAAATCCAGTCTCTTGGGCTAATTTATCTTCCATGCATCCTTTTTCTCCACCAGATCAAACTAAAGGCTATTCAAAAATTATATCTGACCTAGAAAAATGGATAAGTGAGATTGTTGGTTTAAAATCAGTTTCTTTTCAACCAAATGCAGGCTCTCAAGGAGAGTTTGCAGGTTTATTGGCAATTAATTCTTATTTTGAATCAAAAGGTGAACTGTTAAGAAAAAAATGTTTAATTCCAAAAAGTGCTCATGGAACAAATCCTGCTAGTGCAGTTATGGCTGGTTTTGACGTGTTAACTGTTGAATGTGATGAAGAAGGAAATATTGATTATCAAGATTTGTCAATCAAGGTCAAGAAATTTGATAACCAAATAGGGGCTCTTATGTTGACTTATCCCTCTACTCATGGAGTTTTTGAATTACAAATCAGAAAGATATGTGATTTAATTCATTCTGTGGGAGGATTTGTCTATTTAGATGGAGCAAATTTGAACGCTCAGGTTGGATTATGCAAACCTGGAAACTATGGCGTTGATGTTTGTCATTTGAATTTACATAAAACATTCTGTATTCCACATGGAGGTGGTGGTCCAGGAGTAGGTCCAGTTGCTGCATCAGAAACTTTAAGCCCATACCTTCCTACACATTCTTTAATGGATAATCATTTATCTAATAGTTTTAATTTCGTATCTTCTGCCAAGCATGGGAGCGCAAGTATTCTTCCAATAAGTTGGATGTATATAAAAATGGCAGGTCTTAGTGGGTTAAGGAAAGCAACTTCCCACGCAATTTTATCTGCAAATTATATTGCGCATTCCTTAAAACATAAATTCAAGATTCTCTATAAAGGAAAAAATAATTTTGTCGCACATGAATGTATTTTAGATTTTAGAGATTTAAAATCTAAAACTGGATTGAGTGTCAATGATTTAGCTAAACGATTAATTGATTATAGTTTTCATGCCCCAACTATTAGTTGGCCTGTTCCAGAAACCATAATGATAGAGCCTACTGAAAGTGAAAGTTTGGCAGAAGTTGATAGATTTTGTGAGGCTATGCTATTGATTGGAGAAGAAATCAGTGAAATAGAAAATAATCTTGAATTAAAAAATAATAATGTAATAAATAATGCTCCCCATACGCTGAAAGAGTTAATTGCTGATAATTGGCAATATCCTTATTCAAAAGAAAAGGCTTCTTTCCCTTATAAAACTCCATCAACTATTAAGTTTTGGTCTCCAGTTTCTAGGATCAATAATGCATATGGTGATCGTAATTTAATTTGTTCTTGCAATGTAAATCAAAATGAGACTTTAGAAGAAAAAAAATGTGCTTAAAGGACTAGCGTCCCTGTATTTAATTAGTTATTATCAATGTGAATAAAAATTTAATATTTTCTTATAGAATTTTTTTAAATTTTTTTATTAAAATAATCGAGCATCAAATTTTTTGGGGTATTTGAAGCTATGACCAAAGATTTTAAATCTGGTAACGTTAAGCAACTGCCAGTTAAAAACGTCAACTTACCAAATTTTGTAAATAATTTTTCTGGAGATAACTCAAATATTTGTTCCATTGAGGGGACTAATGTTATAAGAGTACCTTTTGGTAAAAAATTCTCAAAGAAAAAAAGGCCTGAAAAGAATCAAAATATAGCTACTCTTATACTTCCTTTAAGTTCATATAGTAATCCTACACCCCCACATGTAGCATAATAATTTAGATCAAATTCAATCTATTTCTTTGAGTGTATCTGAATAATAATTTTGCAGTTGTAACGTTGCTTGATTCCAATCCCATTTTTCTGCTTCGTTTCGTGCCTCCTTTCTCATAATTTCTCTTTTATCTTCATTCTCTAGAATTCTTTTTGTTGCTTCAATCAAACTTTGTACCCCATTATCTTTTTCATCTGGATCATATAAACAACCATTAATCCCATCGCTAATTATATCTGGAATTCCCCCCTTGTTGGCTCCGATAACTGGACATCCTGCGGCCATTGCTTCGAGTAAAACTAAACCAAGTGTTTCTGTACTAGAGGGAAATAAAAATATATCTCCAGAGGCATAGGCGCTAGCAAGTTCATCACCAGATAAATATCCTATGAAATTAGTCTTGGTATTTTCGAAGATTTTTTCAAGCTGGTTTCTATACGGTCCGTCACCTACAAGTGCTAGACAAGCATTAGGGATACTTTCTAAGACTGGTTTAATTCTCTCAATTTGTTTTTCTGCTGATAATCTTCCTACATAAATCAATAAATAATTAGTATCTTTATATTTTCCAAATAATTTATCTCTCATTTTCTCACTTCTTAAATCTGGTCTGAAACTGTAAGTATCTACTCCTCTTTGCCAAAGAGCAGTCCTTTGAATACCTTTATCTTTTAATTCATTGACCATAGCGGTGGAAGTACATAAATTTAGCAAGGCTTGATTATGAGCTGCTTTAAGTAATTCCCACAAAAGTGGCTCTAGCATACCCATACCGTAATGTTCCAGATATTTCGGAAGATGAGTATGGTAGCTAGCAATTAAAGGAATATTATTAGTTTTCGCCAACCATATGCCACCTAAGCCAAGTACAGCTGGATTAACCACATGTATTAAATCTGGGTTAAATTTTTCTAACTTATCAGAGACTGCAGGACCTGGTAAACCAAGCTTCAACTCTGGATATAAGGGTAATGGCATTGCAGCAACTCCCACTACAGTTGCTCCCATATATGATTCTGGACACCCCTCTGGACAAAAAATTATAACTTCATCACCATTTTTTATTAAAAATTCAATTGTTTTAGTCAGTCTTGTGACTATGCCGTCAACTTTAGGTAAAAAAGTTTCAGTAAACAATGCAATTTTCACTTTCTTAAGGTAAATATTTCAAAAATTTTAATTAGTTTTTATAGCCTCAGCTTGTTTTTTTGTCCATGATGAAACACAAGGTATGCGATTAAGATCACATCTATTGGAGTATTTTTTAGCAACTTCAACAACTTCTTCTAATAAGCCATTATCAAGAGTAGTTGGGTTTAAACCCAATTCTATAAAGCATTTATTATCAACAATTAGATCATTTTCTACTGCTTCATTCCTTGGATTTGGTAAATAATTGATATCAGCTCCAGTTAGAGAAGCAACTTTTTTAGCTAGTTCTCCAACTTGATGACTCTCAGTCATTTGATTAAAGATTTTGACTCTTTCTCCAGATTTTGGAGGATTTTCAAGAGCAAGTTGTACGCATTTTACAGAGTCTTTTATATGTATGAATGCTCTTGTTTGACCTCCTGTCCCATGAACACTTAATGGATATCCAATTGCAGCTTGCATTAGAAATCTGTTTAAAACAGTTCCATAATCTCCGTCATAGTCAAATCGGTTTGTCAATCTAGGATCTTTTAAAGTTGCTTCTGTATTTGTTCCCCAAACGATGCCTTGGTGTAGATCAGTGATTCTTACAAGATCATTTTTGTTGTAGTAAAGAAATAATAATTGATCTAAAGTTTTAGTCATGTGGTAGACACTACCTGGGCTTGCAGGGTGTAATATTTCTTCTTCAAAGCGGCTTCCATCAGGTTGTGGAACTTCAACTTTTAGATAACCTTCTGGAATTGTTGCACCTCTATGTGATCCATATCCGTAGACTCCCATTGTTCCTAAATGAACAACATGAATATCTAAATTACTCTCTACTATCGCAGCAAGTAGGTTGTGGGTGCCATTAACATTATTATCTACTGTATATCTTTTGGTAAAACTCGATTTCATCGAGTATGGTGCTGCTCTTTGTTCTGCAAAATGGATCACGGAATCTGGTTTTTCATCAATGAGCAAATTGAGTAATTTTTGATATTGCTTAGAGATATCCATGTTAAGAAATCTCATAGGCTTGCCTCCAGTCTCTTCCCATGCAGAAAGTCGTTCTGTTATGGAAGAAATTGGAGTTAAAGATTCTACCTCTAGATCAATATCAATTTTTCTACGACTTAAATTGTCGACAATAATTACATCATGATTTTGCTCTGCTAAATTCACCGCACAAGGCCAACCGCAAAAACCATCTCCACCTAGAACAATAACTTTCACTCAGAACTCCAGAATTAAAAGATTCATAATATATTTATTAAATTACTACAGCGTGCTTCCACTTTGCGAAAAAACATTGTAAATAGTTTCAAATCTTCTTTCTTACTTAATACGATAAATAAAAGCAAATAATAAATTTTTACTTTATTTTTAAACTTTTCTCAATTTAGAGAATTAGATAGATATATTTTTTTCCGGTGAACTTGCTACTGCAAAGTCTTGTTTTTTAATTCTTCCTGCCAGAAAAGCTTGCCTGCCAGCTTTCACACTATAATTTATCGCTTGAGCCATTAGAGGAGGATTTGCAGCTTGTGCTATTGCACTATTGATTAAGACACCATCAGCTCCAATTTCCATAGCTTGAGAAGCTTCACTAGGTACCCCAATTCCTGCGTCAATTATTACTGGCACTTTTGAATTCTCAATAATAATCCTTATATTTGATAAATTTAACAAACCTTGCCCGGAGCCTATGGGAGAGCCCAATGGCATTACAGTTGCACAACCTATTTCTTCTAGTCTTTTTGCCAGAATAGGATCTGCATTGATATAAGGTAGTACAGCGAAACCCTTTTTTATTAAAATTTCGGCTGCTTTAAGAGTTTCTATTGGATCTGGTAGCAAATACTTTTTGTCAGGAATAACTTCTAACTTCACAAAATTATTTTCTTCTTGACCAGATAATTTTGCAAGTTCTCTACCTAAAATTGCTATTCTGACTGCCTCATCGGAATTAACACAACCAGCTGTATTAGGAAGCATCCAGTATTTTTCCCAGTTGATCTTTTCGAGTAAATTTTCTCCGGTCTGATCATTTTTAATTCTTCTAACAGCGACGGTTATAATCTCCGTTTCAGAATTTGACAAACTTTCCACCATATCTTGAGTAGATTTGTATTTGCCAGTACCAACCATTAATCTACTGGAAAATTGTTTTCCACCAATTAGTAAAGAAGAATAATTTTCCATATTTAGAATCCCTTATCTTTAATACCTTTATAAGGTGCATAATTGTTTCTTTTTTCTAACTCCTTACTTTTTTTAATTGCTGTTTTGTTTTTTGGATCTATCACCAAAACCTTTTGATAAGTTTCATATGCCAAGTCGTACTCAAGTAAACGCTGTTGTGCTGATGCGAGGTTATTTAGGGCTATAGGATATTCTGGAAGTGATTTTATTGCAGATTTGTAGTGTTTAATTGCTTTCTTAAATTCATTTTGAGCAGCATAAGAAAATCCTAAAGCATTATTTATTATCGCTTTGGCTTCATCAGGTTCATTTTCATAATTTTCAATTGCTTTTAAAAAAGTTTTAGTAGCTTCAGAATATAGTCTTTTTTTTATCTGAATAGACCCAAATTCATATAATTCTGTAGCTTGAGTTAGAGAATCTAACCCTTTCTGCTCGAATTTTATTAAATTTAATTCTTCACTTCTTGTTTTTAAAAATTGTCTGAATACAAAAATAGAAATTATTATCAATACAACAAAAAGAATTATTAAATAAGATTGAAAGGAAGATATTTCCATTATTTATAATTACTTTTCTAGATTATATTCTTTTTTCTACTTACTTAAGGAAGAAACAATTTTTTCAAAACACTTAGGATCGTTTAAGGCTAATTGAGCAAGCATTTTTCTGTTAATGATAATCTCTGAATTTTTCATCCCATTTATTAACTTGCTATAGTTTGTTCCATTTATCCTCGCAGATGCGTTAATTCTAGAGATCCAAAGTCTTCTAAAATCTCTTTTTCTTCTTCTTCTATCCCTATAAGCATTACAAAGAGCTTTCATCACTCTTTGGTTTGCGGTTCTGAAAAGATTTTTGTTGCCGCCTCTAAAACCTTTTGCAAGATTTAAGATTTTGTTTCTTCTTTTTCTGGCTATGTTGCCTCTTTTTACCCGTGCCATGAATATCTAATAAAAATTGGTTAAAGATTTATGCGTATGGAATCATTAATTTTACATTATCAGCATCTCTTTCATCAACTACGGCTTTTGTTGAAAGATGTCTTTTTAATTTTGAGCTTTTATGATCAAGTAAATGATTATGGAAAGCTCTTCTTCTCATGAATTTACCCGTCGCAGTAGCTTTAAATCTTTTGGCAGCTGATTTACGAGTTTTTAGTTTAGACATTTAAGTCAAATGTGTTTAATTAGGATAATCTAAACCTTTATACGCATTGGTGCAAATTAAAGTTTTTAATTGATAAGGAAAGTTCTAATTTATGAAACTTAAATTTGCCTTTTTAAACTTATTTTTAGGCTGTATTTCTATTTTAATAACAAACACTAGATTTATTTCAAATGCAAAAGGAGAAGAATTGCTAAAGGTTGAACTCCATAACGAAATTAAAAAAGGAAAATTTTTAATTGGTTTAAAGCAATATTTAGGCGGGGAGAATGATAGTTTTTCGGAGAAAAAGAATATAAACTTTACAACTAATAAAGGTTTTTTAAACTTGATATCGTCCAACGGTATTAAACATAAATCAAAACAGATAAATATTACCTGGGCGGATATTCCCGTCAAAAATCCAAAAACAATTGAAAGAATTGTTTTTGGTCCTTTTGCTAGCTATGAATCAGCAAAAAAACAATCAGAGAAACTAAGAGATAAAGGATTTGAGACGACTGTTGCCTATCCTAAAAATTGGGAAGTATGGATTCCATTTCAATATGATCTGCCAGAGTTTGAATTAAAAAATAAGATTTCCAGAAAAATAAAAAATTTTCAAATTACTCCTGTTCTTAGAAATGACTACAGTGGTATGAAACTTGAAGGTCCTATATATATTTATTCTGAAGAGCAAATAAAAATTAATGGTGTAAATTTTGGCAAAAATTTTTATTTAATAAAGGATTTATATGGAACTTGGACCTTAGTTCAAAAAATCGAATTTGATGACTATTTGGCAGGTGTTTTGCCATATGAAATTGGACCGAATTCTCCTTTAGAAGCACTCAAGGCTCAAGCAGTTATTGCAAGAACTTGGGGCATATTTAATTCTGATAGATTTAATATGGATAAATATCATTTATGCGTTAGCACTCAATGCCAAGTTTATAAGCCATCTGAAATTTCATATAAAAACGTAAAAAAAGCCATAGACGAAACTTCAAATTTAATTCTAACTCATGAAAATCAACCAATAAATGCTTTTTACCATGGTTCTAATGGTGGAGTATCTTCTACTGCAGGCGAGTCTTGGCAAATTCAAGATTATTCTTATTTCAATTCAATCATTGATGGTTCTAAATCATTAAATAAAATTTTTAAACTTCCAATTACAAATGCATCTTATTTAAATAATTTTTTAGATTTTGATAAAGAACAGTTTTATGGGAGTAATCATTCTCTTTTTCGATGGAATAAGAAAATTTCTAGTCTTGAAATTAAAGAAAAGTTAATTAAAAACAAACTTATAAATATTAATGAAGATGTTTTGGATTTAAATTCTATTGAACGTGGGTCTAGTGGCAGAGTGACAAAATTGGAAATACAAATGGACAAGGGTAATAAATCTATTGTTCTTGTTAAAGATGATATTCGACGGGTATTAAATTTTATACCTAGTAATTTGTTTACTATTAATAAATTAAATGATGATTTATGGCTTTTGAGAGGAGGAGGCTTCGGTCATGGTGTAGGTTTATCTCAGTCAGGAGCGATTGAAATGGCTAAATTAGGATTCTCTTATGAACAAATATTGAATCATTACTATCGAAATGCAAAACTAAAAAAATTTGAGATATTGTCTCAATGGAAGTTAAGTAATTAAAAATTTACTTTTATGGGTAAGGGTTTTTATAAAAATCGAAGATTGAAGTCGTTTATATTTTTTAGTGCTTGTTTTTTAGTAGCTTTTATTCCTCATGCTAACAATATCGAAAATTTCTTTTACATAATATTGACTCTTTCTTTTGTGATTGTTTTTTACGGTTTAATAGTTATTTCTAGAAATTTCAAAAGGAACAACGTTTTAAATACTGTAAGCAGAAGAATTAGCAATAAAGATTTACCTGTGCTTGATATTTTAGTCGCAGCTAGAGATGAAGAGAATGTTATATCAAGATTAGTTGAAAGATTATTTAGTTTAGATTATCCAACAAATAAATTAAATATTTACATAATCGATGATGGTAGTTCTGATAAGACGCCTTTAATTTTAGATCGATTATCTAGACAATATGACAAGCTAAAAGTCATAAGTCGTTCTCCAAATGCAGGAGGAGGAAAGTCAGGAGCTTTGAATTATGCCTTGAAATTTACCCATGGTGAATGGTTATTAGTTTTGGATGCTGATGCTGAATTAAAACAAGATTCTTTGATAAGGTTATTTAGTTTTGTAGAAGAGGGTGATTGGTCTGCAGTTCAACTAAGAAAATCAGTAACAAATGTAAGTAAGAATTTTTTAACTTCCTGTCAGTCAATGGAGATGGCTATGGATGCAATCTTTCAATATGGAAGATTATCAGTTGCTGGAGTTTCCGAATTAAGGGGAAATGGTCAATTAATTAAGAAAGAAACATTATTAGCATGTGGTTCTTTTAATGAAGATACAGTTACAGATGATCTTGATTTGAGTTTAAGATTATTATTATCAAAATCTAGAATTGGTATCTTATGGGATCCTCCTGTTATGGAGGAGGCAGTTGAGAATTTAAATGCTTTATTAGCGCAAAGGCAAAGATGGGCAGAGGGGGGTTTGCAAAGATTCTTCGATTATGGAGATCAATTATTTACTAATAAAATTGATTATTTGCAGAAATTTGATTTAACTTACTTTTTCATCTTGCAATATGCATTACCAATCATTTCTATCTTTGATTTAGTTTTCAGTATTGCTTTTTTAGATTCACCAATTTACTGGCCTATTTCATTTACGGCTTTTATGTTATCTGGAATTGCTTTTTGGTACGGTTCTTCTTGTAAAAGTGAAGTCCCCGTATTGCAAAAAAGCAATTTTTTGATGGTATTTGTATCGGTTTTTTATCTATCACATTGGTTTTTAGTAATCCCTTGGGTAACTATAAAGATGTCTATTTTTCCCAAAAAGATACTCTGGCGAAAGACTCTTCATACTGGAGTTTAATCTATTCATCAAGGTCTATAATTTCTCCATTAAAAAAATTTGCTAAGTTTTTTGAACTATCATCATAAGTCTCCTCGTTAGATATTTTTGTTGAAGAATTAGTTTTTGGTTCTATTTTTTTTATTGGTCGGAAATTATTTACTTCATTTTGGGTTATTTCTGGACTTTTTGCTGGGTTACTTTTATTTAATTGTTTGGTTGAAAAATTAAGTATTATTCCATCTCCAAATATCTTTTTTACAGTATTTTCAATAATTACTTTTCTGCTTTTTATCATACTTTCCCAGTTAGGAGATAATGCAATTGTGATTTTCTCCGAATCAAAACTTTCAAGTTCGGCTTGTTGTGAAAGTAACATTCTTGTTGATGGTAACTCTACTTTAGAAAGAATTAATTCCCATTTATCTTTTAAATTTGATCCAGAATTATTTTGGTTATTTTCAGAAATATTTTCAATACTTTCTTTTTCAAGAACTTTAAATTTTTCTAATTTTTCGTCTTTTTTTTCGATCAATTCTTTGTGGGTTATCTCTTCTTGAATACTTGGTTTTGGAATCTCATCTGAAATATTTTCTTTATTAATTGGAATGTTTTTTCTACTTTCATGCTTCTCTTCAGTCGTATTATTTTTACTTTCTTGTTTATTTTCAAAACTATTTATCTTTTGACTATCCAGAAGACCAGTTAAATGTATTTCAAACCAAAGCCTTGGATTATCACTTGATTTGATTTGATATTCAATATTTCTCAGATTATTATGCCAATTAATTATTGTTGATTTATTTATTGTTTTTGAGATTTTATCTAACTCATCTCGAAATTCATCAGACGTATAGTAAAGATCTGAATATTTATTATTAGTAGTGTGTAATAGTAGATCTCTTGTTATATTCAATAATCCGATAATTATTTGAAGAGGTTCGTTTCCGGCATCATATAATTTGTTGCAGGTGTAAATTAATGACTCTGGATTATTCTCAACCAATGATTTAATCAGAATTGTTAATTCACTTTCTGATACTTCTCCTAGGAGGTTTAGGATATTATTAATTGTTATCCCTTCTGGTAAAAGATTCAATTGTTCAAGGAGGCTTTGTGCATCTCTCATGCCTCCATTAGACCTTTTCGCAATCATTTTTAACGCCTTAACTTCGTACTTAATGGATTCTTTTTGGGCGATTTCTGATAAATGTTGAAAAATATCACTAGGGCTTATTCTTCTAAAATCAAACTTTTGGCATCTACTTTTTATTGTATTTAATACTCTCTCAGGATTTGTCGTCGCAAGTATAAATACAACTCTTGAGGGCGGTTCTTCAATAGTTTTTAGCAAAGCATTTGAAGCTGCTGTTGAAAGCATATGACATTCATCAATTACATAGACTTTCCATCTCGCTTGAGTAGGTGCAAATCTCGCTCTTTCTATAATTTCTCTTATATTTTCTACTCCTGTATTTGATGCTGCATCAATCTCGATAATATCTAGAGCGCTCCCATCTGTAATTTGTCTACATAAGTCACATTCACAACAAGGAGTTATCGTAGGTTGGTCGAATGCCTGGCAATTTAGAGATTTTGCAAATATTCTTGCACTTGATGTTTTTCCAGTACCTCTTGGACCATTAAAAAGATATGCAGGAGCAATTTTTTTTGTTAATAGAGCTTGTTTGAGTGTAATGGATATAAATTGTTGCCCAACCAGTTCGTCTAAGTTTTTTGGTCTATATTTTTGATGAAAAGGCTTATGTATATTTGGCATTTATTTTTCCTTAATTAGAAAAATTAGGGATTCAATTAAAAAAATTAAACTCTAATTTTATGCAGACTCTTTAATGATTCTTTTTGATCCTGAAGGTAGTTTAACAATTTTGGATGAGAACAAATTATCTACCATTTTTTTCGTAATTGTGAATTCTTTTACATTTTCTTCAGAAGGCAAAGTGTACATTATGTCAAGCATTAGCTCTTCAATTATTGATCTTAATGCTCTTGCACCTGTTTTTCTTTTGTATGCTTCATTTGCTATCGCTTCAACAGAATCAGGCTCAAATGATAATTCAACATTATCCATACTTAGCAAAGTTTTGAATTGCTTTACTAATGCATCTCTTGGTTGAGTCAAAATAGATTCTAAAGTTTCTTTAGTAAGACGATCTAATACAGCACAAACCGGAATTCTTCCAATAAATTCTGGAATTAGGCCATATTTCACTAAGTCATCTAATTCTAAATTTTTCAGGGAATCTCTTGGGTCTACAATTTTTTTTGTATCAACTTTGTTTTGATCTGAATTGGTGGTAAATCCTATAGAGTGTTTACCCATACGCTTTTGAACGATATCCTCTAAACCTATAAAAGCTCCCCCACAAATAAATAGTATTTGACTCGTATCAATTTGGATGCAGTCATGATAAGGATGTTTTCTTCCTCCTTGAGGTGGCACATTAGCAATTGTTCCTTCAAGCATTTTTAATAATGCTTGCTGTACCCCTTCACCGGAGACATCTCTAGTAATTGAAGGATTCTCGCTTTTTCTTGCAATTTTATCTATTTCATCAATATAAATAATTCCTTTTTGAGCTAGTTCTACATTCATTTCTGATTTCTGTAGAAGTCTTAAAAGTATGTTTTCAACATCCTCCCCAACATATCCAGCTTCTGTCAAAGTCGTTGCATCAGCTACTGCAAAAGGAACATCTAAAAACTCTGCTAAAGTTTGCGCCAATAATGTTTTTCCACTTCCAGTAGGGCCGATGAGTAAAATATTTGATTTTTGTAATTTAGTTGCTTGTGAATCAGTTGAATTGCTATTTTTACTGTCTTCTTTAACTTTCCAAGCTAATCGCTTGTAGTGATTGTATACGGCTACTGATAATATTTTTTTTGCAGATTCTTGTCCAACAACTTGATTATCTAGAAAACTTTTTATTTCTAATGGCTTAGGAATTGAGGTTAATTCTAAAGGAACAGATTTTTTTGGATTATCAGTTGGTAATTTCTTTTTTACTTGTGGAGAGTTGTTTGTGTTCGCTTGATTATCAAGTAGTTCTTCATCGAGAATCTCATTACAAAGGTCTATGCACTCATCACAGATATAAACCCCAGGACCAGCTATAAGCTTTCTTACTTGGTCTTGTGACTTCCCGCAAAATGAACATTTAAGATGGGCGTCGAATTTAGCCATCGATTATAAGTTTTAAAGTGAAAGGTGTTAAATATTCCCTATTCACTAGGATTGCTCATAAATATCGATTCGTCATCATATTCTTAAAAAATCAGAACCCCTTGTCACTTTTTGATAACTTTATCAATTAATCCATATTCGACTGCTTCTGAAGGTGATAAAAAGTAATCTCTTTCTGTATCTTCATTAATTTTTTCTAAAGGTTGACCGGTATGTTCTGCTAAAAGCGAATTTAATGTTTTCTTGAGAAAAAGTATTTCTTTAGCTTGTATTTCAATCTCTACTGCTTGACCTTGCGCACCTCCAAGAGGTTGATGAATCATAATCCTAGAATTAGGTAAAGCCAATCTTTTCCCCTTTGCTCCTCCAGAAAGTAGAAATGCCCCCATACTTGCGGCTACTCCAAAGCATATTGTCACTACATCAGGTGATATTTGTTGCATAGTATCGTATATGGCCATTCCTGCAGTTACTGAGCCTCCAGGAGAATTGATATATATTTGTATATCTTTTTCGGGATCTTCAGCTTCAAGAAATAACAATTGTGCAACAAGTGAGTCAGATACTTGATCATTAATTCCAGTACCTAAAAAAATTATTCTCTCCCTCAATAGTCTTGAATATATATCAAAAGCTCTTTCTCCTCTACCTGATTGTTCTATAACGGTAGGAACAGCAGCAATAGTTTTATTATTACTTTCGTAAGAACTTATTGAGCTTTGGATTAAATGTTTTTTTTCTGAGTTCACAAACTAGTTTTGGTCTTATAAGTAATTTAAGGGGTTTTTGTTCAATTAGTAGGAAATTTCATAAATTATTTTTTTTCTTTTTTATTTTGAGTTTTTGTAGTTTTTGTAGTTCCTGTAGTTTTTGTAGTTTTAGACGCAGTTTTTGCGGCTTTGGATGTTTTGGAGGTTTTTGTAGCTTTAGAAGTTTTTGTAGTTTTTTCTTTTACTTCAGAATTTTCTTCAAGCCAAATTATTAATTTTTCTTTGAGTAGATCGTTACTTACTACTTCTGTTAATCTTTTAATATCTATTTGTTTTGAAGATTGAGAGATGGCATCTTCATAATCTTTCATTTTTAAATCAATTTCATCTTTCTCCACATTTATGTTTTCTGTTTCAGCTAATGCTTTTAAAGCTAAATTTCTTTGAACATTTTTTTCAGCTTGAGGCCTTGTGGACTCTGCTAATGACTTAACTAATTCCGGAGTGAAAGTAGATTTTACATCAAGACCTTGTTGAGCAAATCTTTGAGCGGTTTGTTCAATATTATTCCTTACTTCTATATCAATCATAGATTTTGGAATTTCAGCAACCAATTCGTTTGTTAATGCATCTAATAAAGCTTCAATTTTGATATCTTTTTGAGTTTTTTCAAAATTATCTTTAAGTTGCTTTTCAATATCTTTCTTTAACTCTTTTAATGATTCTTTGTTGCCAGACTGTTTTGCAAAATCGTCATTAAGTTCAGGCAATTCTTTTTCCTTAAGATCCTTAAGATTTACTTCAAAAATTGCTTCTTTGCCTCTTGAATCCTCATGAGAATAATCATCAGGAAATTTAAGGTTAAGAGTTTTATTATCACCAATTTTCATCTTTACGATTCCCTCAACGAAACCGGGAATCATCTTGTTCTTTTCTAACTCAAGATCCATTGATTCACTTGTTCCACCATCAATCTCTTTACCAGAATCTTTATATTTTCCTTTGAAACTAACTACAGCAATATCTCCTAATTTTGCTGCTCTATTGGTAACTGGAATAATGTTTGCGAACTGATTTCTAGATTTTTCTAGCGCTTCATCTATTGATTTAGGATCAAACTTTGTCTTTGATATTTCAACACTTAATCCTTTGGATTTTTTAAGTTTTAATTCTGGGGCAACATCAGTTTGAAGAGTAACCTTAAGTGATTTTTCCGGACTAAACTTTGCAAGTAAAGATTCAAAACCATCTACCAATTCTGGCTCACTTAGTGGCTCTATAGATTTTATTTTTAAAGCTTCTTGCCATGATTTATCAATAATTTTTTCCAGAGCAGAAGCATGTAATTGTGTGATGCCAATTCTTTGGATTAAGACTTGTTTAGGAATCTTACCAAGTCTAAATCCCGGAATTTTAGCCGAACGACTGATAGAACTGATTGTTTCATTTACACACGTTTTGCATGTCTCAGATGGTATTTCTAATTCGAATGAAATTCTACTTTGAGGCAGAGGAGTTGTTTTGACTATTAGTGCATCTTTAGCCATGTTTTTCTAAGTTATTACTATGAGCCGAATCTTAATTATTTCACATTATGTGATTTCCTTGAAAGTTAATTTTTTGATAAAGTAAAAAAAATAGTCAATCTATTTATAAAAATCATTTTAAAGTGTGAGACAATCTCCGTATTTGCCTAATAGGCCATTAAAAGTTGCTGTTTTAGGTTCTTCAGGTGCTGTGGGATCTGAATTGCTAAAAATTCTTGAACAACGTGATTTCCCAATATCAGAATTGGTCTTGCTTTCATCAGAGCGGTCAGAAGGAAAAAAAATTATTTGGAAAGATGAAGAATTAGTTACAAAAAAAACAACTAAGGAAGAATTTAAGAATCTTGATTTAGTTTTGGCTTCAGCTGGCGGAAGTATTTCAAAAAAATGGTTGTCTACCATTATTGATCAAAATGCTTTACTGATAGATAATTCAAGTGCTTTCAGATTAGATAAGAACGTTCCTCTTATAGTCCCTGAAGTTAATGCTAGTGACGTACTTAATCATGATGGGGTAATAGCGAATCCAAACTGCACTACCATTTTGTTGACATTAGTTTTAGCTCCATTAAACAAACTTTCAACTATTCAAAGAGTTATTGTCTCAACATATCAATCTGTTAGTGGTGCAGGCCAACTGGCAATGGAGGAACTAAAACTTTTAACTGAACAATATCTTCAAGGAAATCCTCAAAAAAGTGAAGTTTTGCCATACTCCCTTGCTTTTAATTTGTTTTTACACAATTCCCCTATGCTTTCAAATAATTATTGCGAAGAAGAGATGAAAATGGTTAATGAGACAAGGAAAATATTAAATATTGCTGATTTAAAGCTCTCTGCTACATGTGTTCGAGTCCCAGTACTGAGAGCACATTCTGAATCGATCAATATTGAATTTGCCGATGTAGTTGAGCCTAAAGATGCTCTTGAAGAATTAAAAAAATCTCCTGGAATTGAAGTTATTGAGGATTACAAAAATAATAGATTTCCTATGCCAAATGACGTTATGGGAAGGGATAATGTTGCTATTGGCAGGCTAAGAACTGATATAAGTCAGCCTCATGGATTAGAATTATGGTTATGTGGAGATCAAATAAGAAAAGGAGCAGCTTTGAATGCTGTTCAAATAGCTGAGTTATTAATTCCAAAAAAATGATTACAGACAAAACTGAGTGTAATAATCCACTATTTGGGAGAATATTGACTGCAATGGTTACTCCATTCACTGAGAATGGAGATGTAGATTATGAACTAGCTATAAAACTTTCTAATTATCTTTTTGAGAACGGTTCCGATGGAATTGTGTTGTGCGGTACTACTGGAGAATCTCCGACTCTTTCATGGGCGGAACAGCATGATTTATTTGTTGCGGTAAAAGGATCTTTGGATGCAAGCTGTAAAGTAATAGTTGGCACTGGTAGCAATTGTACAAGCGAGGCTGTAGAAGCTACAAAAAAAGCCTATGACTCTGGTGCTGATGGTGCTTTGGTTGTTGTTCCTTATTACAATAAGCCACCTCAAGAGGGACTGTATAAACATTTTAGTTCCATTGCTAATTCTGCTAAGGATTTGCCTTTAATGCTTTACAACATACCTGGAAGGACAGGATGCAATTTATTACCTGCTACTGTAAAGAAACTAATGGATTTCTCAAATATCCTCAGTATTAAAGCTGCAAGCGGTAGAATAGAAGAAGTAACAGAACTAAGAGCTATTTGTGGTTCTCGACTCTCTGTATATAGTGGCGACGATTCATTGTTGCTTCCAATGTTATCTTTAGGTGCTGTAGGAGTAGTAAGTGTTGCAAGTCATTTGGTTGGATTGCAATTGAAAGAGATGATTGATTCCTTTCAACGCGGAGAGATTTCTAATGCGCTTGCCATTCATGAAAAACTTCAGCCTCTTTTCAAAGCACTCTTTGTGACTACTAATCCAATCCCAATTAAGGCTGCTTTGGAGCTATCAGGATGGAATGTAGGTAATCCTAGAAGTCCTTTGTCACCATTAACTACTGATATGAAAAAACATCTATCTTTTATCCTGAAATCCCTACAATAGGGATTATATTTAACTTGATAATTAAATTTAAATAAACCTTATTTGATTACAAGCAGGCCTTCATAAATTTCAAAATTATGCAATCAAGTACAAATTCAACCGTAAAAAGATCTACAAATGATTCATCTAGATCTAAAAGCAATACACCAGCTCTAAGAGTAATACCTCTTGGAGGACTACATGAAATAGGAAAAAACACCTGTGTTTTTGAATATGGAGATGAATTGATGCTTGTTGATGCTGGCCTAGCTTTTCCATCTGATGGTATGCATGGAGTAAACGTTGTTATGCCAGATACAACTTTTTTAAGAGAAAATCAAAGAAGAATAAAAGGAATGATTGTTACTCATGGTCATGAAGATCATATTGGAGGTATTTCTCATCATCTAAAGCATTTTAATATTCCGATTATTTATGGTCCAAGGTTGGCAATGTCAATGCTTAGAGGAAAAATGGAGGAAGCAGGAGTATCTGATAGAACTACTATACAGACAGTAAATCCAAGAGACGTTGTAAAAGTTGGACAACATTTTTCTGTTGAATTTATTCGAAATACTCATTCTATTTGCGATAGTTTTTCTTTGGCAGTTACAACTCCTGTTGGCACAATTATTTTCACGGGAGATTTTAAGTTTGATCATATGCCAGTAGATGGAGAACAATTTGATATTGAAAGAATGGTTCATTACGGAGAGAAGGGTGTTTTATGCATGTTCAGTGATTCTACTAATGCTGAAGTTCCAGGCTTTTGTCCTTCTGAGAAGACTATCTATCCTTCTTTAGAAAAACATATTGCGGAGGCTAAAGAACGAGTTATCCTTACCACTTTTGCTAGTTCTGTTCATAGAGTGACAATGATCTTAGAGTTGGCCATGAAACATGGAAGAAAGGTGGGTTTGTTAGGTAGATCGATGATAAATGTTATTGCTAAGGCGAGAGATATTGGTTATATGAAATGTCCAGATGATTTATTTGTTCCTATAAAGCAAATTAGAGATTTACCAGATAGAGAGACCCTGTTATTAATGACTGGAAGTCAAGGAGAACCTTTAGCAGCGTTAAGCAGAATATCTCGTGGTGAACATCAGCATGTTCGTCTTAAGACTACTGATACTGTAATATTTTCAGCTAGCCCAATTCCTGGCAATACTATTTCTGTTGTTAATACAATAGATAGACTAATGAAACTCGGAGCAAAGGTTGTTTATGGAAAGGGTGAGAATATTCATGTTTCTGGTCATGGTTTTCAAGAAGATCAAAAGTTGATGTTGGCACTCGCAAAACCTAAGTTTTTTGTTCCTGTTCATGGAGAACATAGAATGCTTGTTTGTCATGGCAAGAGTGCTCAAACTATGGGGGTTCCTAAGGACAATATTTTAATTATTGAAAATGGAGATGTAGTTGAATTAACACCTAATTCTATTCAAAAAGGTGATCCTGTAAAAGCTGGTGTTGAACTGCTTGATAACTCACGGAATGGGATAGTAGATGCTCGAGTTTTAAAAGAAAGACAGCAATTGGCTGGGGATGGTGTAGTAACTGTTTTAGCTCCTATTAGTACAGATGGGAAGATGGTTGCACCTCCCAGAGTTAATTTAAGAGGAGTTGTTACAACTGCAGAACCAAGAAAAATGTCTATGTGGACAGAACGAGAAATAAGCTGGGTCTTAGAAAATAGATGGAAACAATTATCCAGACAAACTGGGCCGAATAATTTTGAAGTAGATTGGATTGGTGTACAAAGAGAAATTGAAAATGGTTTATCTAGAAGAATGAGGAGAGAATTACAAGTGGAGCCTCTTATTTTGTGTTTAGTTCAACCTGCTCCAAGTGGAACTCGTGCTTATATTCCAAAGATTACCGAAGAGCAAAATTTTCCCAATAGAAATAGAAATAATAATAATTTCCATAAGAAATCAAACAATAATCATCCGAATAATTCAAATAACCCACAAAATACCCAAAAAAGTCCAAATGTTTCACAGAATCCATCAGCTGAGACTGCTATAAAAGATTCATTTGAAGGTAGAACAAGAAGAAGAAGATCTGCTGTCACATCTTAGCTTTTCTCAAAATTTACATAGTTTTTATTCCAAACAATTTTTAAAAAATTTAGTAGGTTAGTTTGACCTTTATTTTTTTCATAAATTGAAGTTGCTAATTTTGTCAGATTTTTAGAACTACACTGTTTTGCAGATATTTCTTTTAAAAATCTATTTAAGATTGTGCACCTAGCTTCAATACACATACTATTTAAGAGATTCCTATTGATACCTTTTTCATCTTTACAATATAGGTATGCTAGTTCACTCAGATCATCACGTTCATTACTGTATTTGCTCATTTTTTGGGAAAAATTATTTATCCTTTCAGAACAACCAGGATAGATAATCTCTAAGGTAGGAATAATTTTTTTTCTTACTAAATTTCTTTTTAATTTAAGATCTGAATTTGTAGGATCTTCCCAGACTGGGATTTTCATATCATTACAAAATTGTTTTGTATCTTCTCTAGTGAAAATTAAAATTGGCCTTATTAAAAAAATTTGATTTTCTAGTAATCTTTTGCTCTCAATATTACTAAGACCGGCAAAATTACTCCCTCTAGATAAATTTAGGATAAATGTTTCTGCATTATCACTGCTTGTGTGACCAGTTAACAAGTAAATAGTATCTTTTTGCTGGTTTTTATTTAATAAAGCTTTAGCTCTTTCACATAATTTTTTATATCTCCATTCTCGTGCTTTTTCTTCTGAAGAAATATTTTCTTTATTTGCTTGATCAAAAGAGAATGAAATATTTTTATCTTCGCAATAACTTTTTAATTCAAGAGCATATAGTGAGGATTTTTCATGCCACTGATGATCACCATGCCAAACATTAATAGACCAATTATGTAGTTTTTTTAGGTCATTAATTAGGGTTAATAAGGCCATTGAGTCTTGTCCCCCGGAAACACTTATTAAAATATCCGATCCTTTAGGAATTAATATTTTTTTGGTAAGGATCTCCTTATGAAGCTGATGATGCCATGATGACCAATTTTTCTGAGTTAATTTTTTATCAGACATTTTGTGTTGCTCAGATAATATTTTTTAAAAAATGCACTGTTTTACTAAAACAATGTCACAATCGGGTAATAAATTCATTAAATAAATGAGTCTGATTAATCTTTTGCCACAAAAAATTCAAGAAGAGTTAAGAAGCAAATCTTTACTCAAAGTAATTTCTGGATTGAATAATTTCGATGTTCAATCTGTGAAGATAATTGTTGAGGCTGCTTCATTAGGAGGTGCAGATCTTGTCGATATTGCTTGTAAACCTGAACTCGTTGATTTAGCACTTAAGAATTCAACACTACCCGTTTGCGTTAGTTCAGTAGTGCCTCGATCTTTTCAAGATTCTGTAAAAGCAGGAGCATCATTAATTGAGATTGGAAATTACGATACTTTTTATGAAAAAGGCATTAATTTTTCAGATAAAAAAGTTTTAAACATTACAAAAGAAACTAGGGATTTATTGCCTAATGTTCCATTATCAGTAACTGTTCCTCATACTATGCCTATTGATAAACAAGTTGATCTTGCTGTAAAGCTAGTGGAAGAAGGTGTTGATATTATTCAAACAGAAGGCGGAACCAGTTCTACTCCTTACTCTCCAGGAATTCAAGGCTTTTTTGAAAAATCAGTACCAACTCTTGCAGCTACCTATGCTATTAATCAAGAATTTAAGAAACAATCTCTGAATATACCAATCATGAGTGCCTCTGGATTAAGCCTGGTAACTTGTCCACTAGCAATATCTTCTGGAGCCTCAGCAGTTGGCGTTGGATCTGTAGTGAATAAATTAGATGATTTAATATCAATGATTGCGGTTGTTAGGGGCTTAAAAGAATCTTTGAAAAATTCAATAATTGGAGAAAAAATTTCTTAGTATAGCAATATTCTTTTGCTAATAGTTTGATGAACAACTATAAGCTCCAAGCTCCTTACGAACCAAATGGAGATCAACCAGAAGCTATTAAAAAATTAGTTAAAGGTGTCAATGCCGGTAAAGAGTTTCAGACTCTTTTAGGAGCTACAGGAACTGGTAAAACATTTACTATTGCTAATGTAATTCATCAAACAGGAAGACCAGCCCTTGTATTAGCCCATAATAAAACGTTAGCTGCACAACTATGTAATGAATTAAGGGAATTTTTCCCAAAAAATGCTGTTGAGTACTTTATTTCTTACTACGATTATTATCAACCTGAAGCTTATGTACCTGTAAGTGATACATATATAGCCAAAACTGCTTCAATTAATGAAGAAATAGATATGCTGAGGCATTCTGCAACACGCTCATTATTTGAAAGAAAAGATGTAATTGTTGTAGCCTCAATAAGTTGTATTTATGGTCTTGGTATACCTAGTGAGTATTTAAAAGCTGCAGTTAAATTTGAAGTTGGAAAATCAATAAATCTACGTTCTTCTTTGAGGTCTCTTGTTGAAAATCAATACACTAGAAATGATATTGAAATTACTAGAGGTAGATTCAGAATAAAAGGTGATGTTTTAGAAATCGGTCCAGCTTATGAAGATAGATTAATAAGAATCGAATTATTTGGTGATGAAGTCGAGGCTATTAGATATGTTGACCCTACTACCGGAGAAATACTTGAAAGTTTGGAACAAGTTAGCGTTTACCCAGCGAAGCATTTTGTGACTCCAAAAGAAAGACTTGAGAGTGCAATAAGTGCAATTAGAAGTGAATTAAAAACTCAACTTGATAAATTTACATACGAAGGAAAATTATTAGAGGCTCAACGTTTAGAACAACGCACAAAATATGATTTAGAAATGCTTAAAGAGGTGGGTTATTGTAATGGAGTTGAGAATTATGCTCGTCATTTATCAGGTAGGGAGGAAGGTTCACCTCCAGAATGCTTAATAGATTACTTTCCCAAAGATTGGTTGTTGGTAGTTGATGAGAGTCATGTAACATGTCCTCAACTTCATGCGATGTACAACGGTGATCAATCTAGAAAAAAAGTTTTAATTGATCATGGTTTTAGATTGCCAAGTGCTGCAGACAATAGACCTTTAAAATGCGAAGAGTTTTGGGAAAAATCAAAACAGACATTATTTATAAGTGCAACTCCAGGTCAATGGGAATTAGATCAATGTGATGGTGACTTTATTGAGCAAATTATAAGACCAACTGGTGTATTAGACCCTGTAATTGAGGTAAGACCTAGTGAGGGTCAAATAGAAGATTTATTATCTGAAATAAGAATTAGAGCTGAAAAGAATCAAAGAGTGCTAGTGACAACACTTACTAAGAGAATGGCTGAAGATCTAACTGATTTTTTATCTGAAAATAAAGTAAGAGTTAGATATTTGCATTCCGAAATTCATTCAATTGAAAGAATTGAAATTATTCAAGACCTTAGAGTTGGTGAATATGATGTTTTGGTAGGAGTTAATTTATTAAGAGAAGGACTAGATCTTCCTGAAGTATCGTTAGTCGCCATTTTAGATGCTGATAAAGAAGGTTTTCTCAGGGCAGAAAGGTCATTGATTCAAACAATAGGAAGAGCCGCAAGACATGTTGAAGGCGTTGCCTTGCTTTATGCAGATAACTTTACAGATTCAATGAAAAGAGCAATATCTGAAACTGAAAGAAGAAGAACTATTCAAAAAAAATATAATCAAGTCAATGGTATTACTCCAAAACCTGCAGGTAAAAAAATAGAAAATTCAATATTATCTTTTCTAGAACTTTCCAGAAAATTAGATGCTGGTGGTTTATCTAAAGATTTAATAAATATAGTTAATAACAAAACTGACTCAATTCTTAATTCCAGCGATAATCAATGCTTGCTTGAAGAATTGCCTGACTTAATAGAAAAGTTAGAAATTAAAATGAAAGATGCTGCAAAAGAGTTAAATTTTGAAGAAGCAGCAAATTTGAGAGATAGAATCAAAAAATTAAGACAAAAGTTGGCAAGAAATAATTAAAAAGATCTTATTTTTCTAATTTGAAATGATTATGAATCGCATTTACTGCTTTGTCACAATCTTTTTCTAAGACAATACATGAAGTCCTAATTTCACTAGTGGCAATCATTTCAATATTGATATTTTGGTCAGCCAATGCTCTAAATATTTTTCCAGCCGTTCCAACCTTAAATGCCATTCCTGCTCCCACAGTACTTACTTTGGCTATAGCAGGGCCATCTTCAATGTATGATCCGGGTAAATTTTTTGTTAAGGCCTCAAAAACTAAGTTAGCTTTTTCTCTATCTTGCTTATTCATTGTAAGACTAATATCCTTAGTTTTTAAAGAGGAAATTCTTTCAGACTGCACGATAGTATCGAAAATTAAATTATTTTCAGCTAATGCTAAACATATCGATGCTGCTACGCCTGGCCGATCAGGCAGTTTTCGAAAACTTACTTGAACTTGGTTTTTATCTAATGCAATTCCTCTCACTTCAGGTTGATCTTGTTTTTTGTTGATTGGATTAACAAATATTTGTGTATCGGATAACTTAAATTTCTCAGCAACAAATCTAATAGCTTTTGGAATATTATTAATTTCAATTACGCAGCTGACTTTAATTTCACTAGTTGCTATTAACCTGACATTTATATTTGCTTGAGATAAAGTATCAAATAAATCAGCTGAAACACTAGGTCTACCCATAATGCCTGCTCCTTGAATACTTAATTTAGTCATATTTGTTTTTAGATTATATTCTCCTCCTAATTGACTAGTTATAAGTTCACATTGTTCTGCAGTTTTTTTGACTTCTAATTCACTAACGGTAAATGTAATATCGTTATTATTTCCATCATTTGTAGCTTGTATGATTAAATCCACATTAATACTTGCTTCTGAAAGTTTTTCAAATATTTGTGCAGCAATCCCTGGCCTATCAGGAATATTTGAGAGACTGAATACTGCTTGGTTTTCTAATACTTCAAGACTATTGACTGTTTTTGTTAATTCTAAGCTTCCTCTTTTTAGCGGTAGAGGTTGGATTTGACTTTCTAGGAGAGTCCCACTTGAGTCACTTTGGCTTGATTTGACACACAATTTAATTCCATAATTGCGAGCAATTTCTACTGCTCTTGGATGAAGAACTGAAGCACCGACGCTTGCAAGTTCAAGCATTTCCTCACAGCTGATTTTATCTAAGAGTTTTGCATTAGGAACAATTCTTGGATCAGTAGTAAGAACACCTGGTACGTCTGTATAAATTTCGCAAGTCTCTGCTCCTAAAGCTGTTGATAAAGCTACTGCGGAAGTATCTGAACCACCTCTCCCCAAAGTTGTTATTTCCATTGAACCTGTATGGCTTAATGTTGTTCCTTGAAATCCAGCTACTACAACTACAAAACCCTGATTTATATAATTTTGGATTCTTTCTGTTTTAATATCCAGAATTCTCGCTTTACCATGTATTGATTCAGTAATAATTCCAACCTGGCTACCGGTCATTGAAATTGCAGGTATTCCATATTCGTTTAATGCCATTGAGAGAAGAGATATGGTTACTTGCTCTCCAGTTGAGAGAAGCATATCCAATTCTCTTCGATTAGGATTTGCACTAATTGATTCCGCTAAAGAATTTAAATCATCTGTAGTTTTCGCCATTGCAGAAACAACTACGACAATTTCATTTCCTGCTTCTTTACTTTGACAAATGCTACTTGCAATATTTTTAATTTTCTTAATATCACCGACAGAAGTACCGCCAAATTTTTTTACTAGTAAAGCCATATTTAAATCATAATGTAAATTCTTAAACTTATAATTTGGTTAACTTAAATTAATTAAATTCTCTGTAAAAACATTTATAGGATTATTACCTTGTTTTAGTAATGATTCAATATCTAATAAGTTGCTCATTAAATTAATTAAATATTCTTGCGATACATTTTTGACTTTTTTACGAATAAAGAAAATTCTTTTTGGATTAGAAATGCCTGCAAGATTACAAATTTTTTCTGCATTATCGTTTCCTGAATTAACTGCTAATTTTATAATGGTGTGAATTCTTATTTGACTAATTAAACCTGCATTTAGCCTTAAAGCAGGTTCTCCTTTCTTTAAAGAATAATTTATTTCTATGAGGCTTTCATTAATATTTTTTTTTAAGAGAAGATCAATGATTTTGAAAATGTTGGATTGATGATCACTAAATATTTTGTTTACATCAATACTTTTAAGAAATAGTTGTGAATTCGAATCACTTGATAATGCAGAAAGGTATGTTTTTGCTTTGGCTAATTCATTTACTAGTTTAAAGCTATCATTTCCAACAGAATCAATAATTAATTCAGCTGCATTTTTATCAATTTTGATATTCATTTCATTTGCTGCATCTTCTAAAAATCTTTTTTGTCCCTCATAGTCCCAGATTTCTGGTAAAGAAAATGAGTTTTCTTTGGCTAAATTATTTTTGATAAGTTTTTGTAAAAATTTAGTACTCTTTAGCCTTGAGTCTGGTTTTTTTGTATTTTGTAAAATCAAATAAGTATTTTGAGGTATATTGTCATGAATTTTTTCAAATTTAGTTCTTAAATCCTCATTTTTTGCAGTAAAAATTGGATTATTTTTCAATGTAACGATTCTGTATCCATCTCCAAAGGGAGGCGTAAGAACTTCATCAAAAGCTTTATTTACTTGCTCATCATCATCTCCATTTAAATTAGTTACGTTTATTTCTTTCCATTCATTGGATACTTCTTTATCTATTAATTTTTGAATAAATGTATTTTGAGCATTCAGATCATTACCCCATAATATTTGTATTGGCATAATCGCTCAATAAAATCCATATATTAACTATGATTACTTCTAACACAAATTAAATTTAATGGTAATAGATCATCCAATATTTTTGGAAAGCATCAGATTCATAAGATCTCATTTAGGAGCCAATGATCTAAATTATTTGGAAAAAAAAGTTTTAGAGAGATTAGTTCATACTTCAGGAGATTTTTCAGTTCAAAATCTTGTAAATTTTAGTGAAGGTGCTTGCGAAAAAGGAATTCAGGCACTTAAAAATGGCGCTCCGATTTTAACTGATACCGATATGGCTGCAGCAGCTATAAAATCCATGGCAGAAAATACCGCTAGGAATAAAGTATTCACCGCTAGAATGTGGTTTGAAAAAAATAATCATACAAGATTAACTAAAACTGCTTATGGCTTAAGTGAAGGTTGGAAGGAGTTGTCTGTTGAAAATTCTGGAAGTAAATCACCTATTGTAGTTATTGGCAGTTCGCCTACTGCGTTAACTTATTTAATTGATATTTTAGAGAATGCAAAAGATTTACCTAGTTTAATTATCGGAATGCCTGTTGGATTTATTGGAGTAGAGAAAAGTAAAAGCAAACTAATTTCTACCGATCTTCCTAGAATTGTTTTGAATTCAACTAGAGGGGGTGCTGCCATGGCAGCTGCTGCGGTTAATGCCTTATTGAGGGAAACTATTTAAAAAGTATTTATTTTATAAAAATGTCAAAAATCTATTGAATATCATAATTTAATTTATTATTTTCTTCTAAAGAATTTAAAACTGATTTTGCTTTTTCTATAACTTCTTTTGGAACTCCTGCTAATTTAGCTGCTTCTATGCCATAGCTTTTGTTTGAGCCCCCTTTAACAATCCTGTGGCTAAAAATTAGCTGATCGTTATTTTGTTCTACTAAAACTTGAAAATTTTGTATATTCTTATTGGAATTTTTTAAATAGTTAAGCTCATGATAGTGCGTAGCAAAAATAGTATTACATTGAATTTTTTTTGCGAGATATTCACTTACTGACCAAGCTATTGAAAGTCCATCAAAAGTAGATGTCCCTCTGCCTATCTCATCAAGTAAAACTAGTGAGCTGGAAGTTGCCTGATTTAGAATTGATGCAGTTTCAGACATTTCTACCATAAATGTTGATTGTCCAGATGATTGATCATCAACTGCCCCAATTCTTGTGAAAATCCTGTCTGCAATCTTGATTTCAGCATTATTAGCAGGAACAAAGCTGCCAATTTGTGTGAGAATTTGTATTAAACCAAGTTGTCTTATAAAGCAACTTTTTCCGCTTGCATTGGGACCAGTTAATATAATTAATTTTTGATTATCATCAAAAGAGATATCGTTTGCTACAAACTTTTTATCACTTAACAATTGCTCTACAATTGGATTTCTTCCTGCGATAATTTTTGTACTATTTTTTGTCATTGAATCATTTATTGGTATTAATGAAGGTTTTATAAAATTGTTTTCTACTGAAGTAATTGATAAACCAAGTAGTGCATCAAGAGATGCTATGGATTTTGCGATTGATCTTATTTGTTTTGTTTTTTCAGCAACTATATTTCTTAATTCGCAGAAAATCTCATATTCTTTTGATGAAGCTCTACTTTTTATTTGGAAAATCTTATTTTCTTTATTTTTAATTTCTGAAGTGATATACCTTTCTTCATTAGTAAGTGTTTGCCTTTTGATCCAATGTTGTGGAGCTAAATTAACTTTTGACTTATTTATAGAAATGTAATAACCAAAATTTTTATGAAATTGAATTTTTAGGTTTGAAATTTTGCTAATTTTCCTTTCCTTTAATTCCTCTTTATTTAGCCACTCAGAGTAATCATCCATTAAATTGCGTAAACCATCTAATATATTGTCAACACCATCGTGGATCATTCCTCCTTCACTAATATTTAGAGGAGGATTTTCTACTAGTTTAAAACTTATAGTATCAGCTAATTCTAAGAGTCCTGCATCAATATTTTTTAATTGATCAGTCCAATCTGGGAGATCATATTTAAATAATTCAATTATGGATTTTAGTCTAGGCAATTTTTTTAAACCTTCAGCTATTGCAATTAAGTCTCTGGGACTTGCATGACCTGCACAAGTTCTACCTGCAAGTCTTTCTAAATCCCCCATTGCTCTAAGTAAATTTTGGGTATCTGTACGTAATTTTTTAGATTCAAGAAAGTTTGTAATTATATTTTGTCTTTTATAAATTTCATTAACGTTTAAAAGTGGTGAATCTATCCACCTTCTTAAACACCTTGCACCCATGCAAGTATAAGTTCTATCAATACTCCATAGTAGCGAACCTACATAATTGTTTTCTCGTTGTGTATTTTTGATTTCTAAGTTTTTTTGAGTTTGATAATCAATAATTAATTTGTTGTGACCATATTGGATTTGTGGAAAGTCTAATGAGATCTTTAAAGAAGAATCTTTATCTAAATTTGAAGGATTAATTTTTTCTAAATAATTTAATAAACCTCCAAGTGATCTAGTTGCATTATTTAAATTTTTAAGTCCTATTCCTTCTAGGTTTGCAATTTGGAAATAATTCTTTATTAGATAATTTGCTTCATTAATTCCAAAATTAGTCTCTTGAGAAACAGTATATGTAATTTGACTATTTCCTTTAATTAATAAATTTCTTACTGCATTGCTTCCTACAATGATTTCTGAAGAATCTAATTTAATAATTTCATCAAATAGTTTTGACAGAGATTGGCCTTCTAAAGTTATTAATTCTCCTGTGCTTACATCAGCTTTTGATATACCCCATTCATAAGATTCATCTGAGTTTTCTTCTGATAAGTAAATAGCAGTAATCCAATTATTTTTCTTAGCTATTAACATCCCCTCTTCAATTACAGTTCCAGGAGTAATTATTCTTGTTATTCCTCTTTTAATTGGAGTCCCATAATTTCCAGAACTTTTTTCTAATTGATCGCATATAACCACAGAATAATTTTTTTTAATTAAATCAGCACAGTATCTCTCCATTGCATGATGGGGAACCCCTGCCATAGGGATCTTACCAATCTCTTTGCCAGCATCTTTACTGGTAAGCGTTATTTCTAAAAGGTTAGATATTAATACAGCGTCCTCAAAAAAACATTCAAAAAAATCTCCTAATCTATAAAGTAATAACCTATCTTTATTTTCTTCTTTTAGAGTTACATAATGCTTCATTACAGGAGTTAATTTCAGTTTTGAAACTGTTTTATAGCTATAAGATTCTTCATTGATGTAAACATTTTTGTTATTTGAAATTAAATCAGTTTTGAATTTATTTATTAAATTAGTTGAATTTTTTCTTTGTCTGGGTCGTTTTTGCGATTCTTTTTTTAAATCTTCCAAAGATAAATCTTCTGGAATTTTTGTTCTTTCTTTTTGTTCATTATTGTCGTTACCAATCGCAAATAAATTCTTTTGAATTATCGTATCTTCTTGCATACTTTTTTAATTCCTAAATAGATATTAGGTAGAAATTTTTTTTTTGCATTTAAAGTGGCTAAAGTATGTAAATTTTCTCTAAAAATTATCATTTTCATGAGATTATAGTATTTATAATATTTGAAACTTAAGACTGAATTATGCAGGCTGTTAACTTTTTCTTCGTAAATGCTCTATTATTTGCTTCTTTAATTGCGGTAGTTGGAGTACCCGTTTTATATGTGACTCAACCTTCTACTGAGGAAGGGCAGCGAGAAAGTAGGAGAAAAATTTATTCTATTGCTGCTGTTTGGGTTGTTTTGGTTTTTGTTACAGGGATAGTTTCTTCATTAGTTTGAACTTAATACCTTTTCGTGAGAGTCTATTAATATATCTAAGTAAAATTTAATGGCTATTTTTGAGGGTTCTTTTACTAATGCCTCTACTTTAAAAGTTGGGATTGTAATAGCAAGATTTAATGATTTAATTACAAATAAAATTCTATCTGGTTGTCTGGATTGTTTAAAAAGACATGGTTTAGATACTTCTGAAGAAAGCAATCAAGTTGATATAGTTTGGGTTCCAGGTTCATTCGAATTACCAATCGCAGCTAAAACCCTCATGAAAAAAAAGAGTTATGACGTTGTAATTGCTCTTGGGGCTGTGATCCGTGGTGAAACTTCCCACTATGATGTAGTTATATCTGAGGCGAGCAAAGGTATTTCACAAGTTTCAAATGAAAATAATGTTCCAATTATATTTGGAGTTTTAACTACTGATACTATGCAGCAGGCTCTAGAAAGAGCAGGGATTAAAAATAATCTTGGTTGGAATTATGCTTTACAGGCTATCGAGATGGGATCTTTGATTAAAAATTTAAATTAGTTGAAAAAATTTAATCATTTCTATCATTGATCCCTTCTTTAAGATAAAATAAAAAAGTTATGCGGATGTAGCTCAGTGGTAGAGCATCTCCTTGCCAAGGAGAATGTCGAGAGTTCGAATCTCTTCATCCGCTTTCCTAAATGCTCTGTTAAGATAGGGCTTTTTTAATGCTAAGTTTTACCCAATAATAAAATATATCTATGTTAGGGCAGAATCTAGGGCAAAACAGTACCAGCAAAGTAATTTTTAAATAAATAGACAAAGGCTAGTTAAAATAGAAGTTCTACCATAATCTTTAATTATATTCTGACGAACTAAAATATTAATTAAGAAGAGGGAAAGCTACTCTAAAAACTCATGCTAGAAAAGACTTTATTTTACCAATTACTAATATTTAATGCTATAAATAAAGCAGTTATAGCCTACGATATGTCTGTTTTTAAGCAAGAGCAAGTTGCAATAATAGGCAAATTAAATGGTAATGCCTAAAAGAGCAACTAAACAAGAAACTGAATTAAGGGTTGCTCATGCTGCTGAATTAGTTGCTGAAGGACAGGCTTATTCTTCAATTACCACCCATGTCGCCGTAAAATATAATATTTCAAGACGCAGAGCGAGAGAAATCACATCCAAGGCCTACCTTTTACTAAAAGATGATATTGAGGAAGGGGATCTAAATCGCGCTGAAATGACAGCAAAATTAGTATGTACTTTAGAAAATGCAATGTATAGAGCAATGCAAGAAAAACAATATTCAGCAGTTGCAACTAATGCAAAAGTTCTTATGAAATTAGTTGGATTAGAAGCAAAAGTAAAAAATTAAAGCGGGTGCTTTGGGAGCACTAGGTCGCAGGTTCGAACTAATCCTCAAGGCCCAAATAGAGTCTAAGGTTTCAGTAAAACAACTTGGCTATTTATATTGATGATTTTCTATAACCTTGAAGCAAAATTATTTAATAATTTTATTGATTTCTTGAAACTTCAAAATTTAATGGAGATAATCTATCTATTTTTTCAAGTTTAAGAATTAGTGTTTCTAATCTTGAAATAAGTTTTTCATTTCTCTCACTTAATAACTTATTATTCTTTTTGATGTCTTGATTATTTTTTTCAAGCAAGGCTAACAATTTGGTTTGTTTTATCAATAGTTTATTCAGAGATGCTATTTCATTTTTATTTTTTTTCTTCTCAACGGTGAGTCTTAAAATATCCTTTTTAATTTCTTCATTAGAGTCTCTAATTTCCTTTATTTTTTCATTTTTTTTCTTGAGTTTCCCAAGTTCGAATACAAAACCAGCACGAGCAGAAAACCCATTATCTTTTCCTTGATACTCCTGTTTAGGGACAAATGATGCTGCTGCATTTATAGCTAGTTTTTCATTAACTCTTGATGCACATCCACTCGCAAAGGCAAGATTACCTCCATGGACTCCAGAACCAAAGCCACAAGAAAGATTTGTGTTAGTAGGAACTGTTGGCAAACCTGTTAATGCAGCACTTAAGGCCCCCACATTATTTATGGATTGTTCTATATCTCTTCCATTTATAAATAATTTAGATCCTTTTTCTAATGTTAAATCACCTGCAATGTTTGCATCACCACCAACTCTTAAATCATTTGATGCACTTAAAGTTGTAAAAGCACCACTAGATGCTGTGGATGAACCAATTGCTGTGCCATCTATATTTCCTCCATTTATATCAACATTAGATAAAGTAGATGTTCCTGTTGCTGTTATATTTGTTGTAGTAATTCCTCCATTAGCTTTTAACTCTCCCGTTAATGTGGTTACTCCTGTTACTCCTAATGCTCCACCAACATTTAAGTTCTTTGCGACACCCACACCACCATCAACTTTTAAAGCGCCGGTAGTAGTGCTTATTGATTGTGTGTCGTCATCAATATGAACATTAGATAAAGTAGATGTTCCTGTTACTCCTAATGCTCCACCAACATTTAAGTTCTTTGCGACACCCACACCACCATCAACTTTTAAAGCGCCGGTAGTAGTGCTTATTGATTGTGTGTCGTCATCAATATGAACATTAGATAAAGTAGATGTTCCTGTTACTCCTAATGCTCCACCAACATTTAAGTTCTTTGCGACACCTACACCACCATCAACTTTTAAAGCGCCGTTAGTAGTGCTTGTTGATTGTGTGTCGTCATCAATATGAACATTAGATAAAGTAGATGTTCCTGTTGCTGTTATATTTGTTGCTGTTAAGTCACTATCAAATTCTGCCATGCCTCTAAAAGTTACAGTATCTTGACTTGTTCCAATAACTATCTGATTTTCTTGATCTGTGTATGCTTCATGTCCCAATGCAATAGAATTATTGTGCTCAGCATATGCGCTCCTACCAATAGCAGTTGCATTTTCACCCTTAGCACGTGCGCCCTGACCAATAGCAGTTGAAGCGTCACCCGTAACGTTTGCGCCCTGACCAATAGCAGTTGCCCTAGCGCTCGCAGCTTGTGCGTCCTTTCCAATAGCAGTTGAATTGGCACCCGTAACGTTTGCGCCCTGACCAATAGCAGTTGCATTATTTGTAATAGCGTTTGCGTTCTGCCCTATAGCAGTTGCGTTAGTTTTTTTAGTGAATGCGCATTGCCCAATAGAAATTGAGTTTTGGCCAATAGCTCGTGCATCATCACCAAGAACATTTGAATTATTGCCATTCTGAGTTTGATTAGTATGATTAGAAGCACAAGCAGTATGATCTGATAATGCCTTTTCATTATTTATGAAGAAAGAAAAAATGATTATTAATAAAATTAATTTATTATTTTTTATCTTCTTGTAATTCATTTGATTAAAAAAACTGACAAATTAATATTTAAATCTTTTTTCTATTTTCCATTTTAAATCCAAATCAAAAAGCCTTAAAGGGGAATCCTTTACTCTTTGATTTTCAGGAAAATAATAAGTTTTATTTTTTTCTCTATTTGAAACTTCTAATCCCAAAATTTGATTCGTCTCTTTATCATAAATACATTTTCTTATAGAAAAATTATTTTTAACATCATCAAATACGTATTCTGGAAGATTCATGTTTTTATCATTTTTCTTAATTCCTTCAAGAATTGCAACATAAAACCCACCTTGTTCCAGCCACTCCTCACAGCTCAGATTTGCCTCATAAAAAGATCCAGCGCCACAACTTAATAAAAGAATTGGAAAAGGTAAAATTAGAAAAAATAATCTATTCATAAATTTTTATCGTATGTAAATAATAATTTTTGAATTTTTATTATTAATTTTATCACAGAATTGATTTATTATTTTCAATACTAGGTCAATTTAAATTTGGTATTAAAATCTAAAATACTTTTTTTATTTCTTTATGAATTTCTATGTTCTTATAAACATTTTCTTCGTAAAAACCTCCTTTTTCTACGCCAATTTCTTCATAACCTAAATATTGATTAGTTGAGCTTTCATAGTCACAATAAGGATTGTTTTTTGTAAAGGTCTTTATTTTGGTTTTACTATTAATTTTATCACCTTCATAAAGACTAGTCTGGAATGCTTTTTCATAAGAATACTTAAAACCTTCGTTAACCCATTTAATGCACTCGTCTTTCGCTTCAATTTGAGAATTGTAATCATATATTCGACTTTGAAAATAATTATATAGTAATCAATGTAAGAATGTAGATAAAATCTAGATATACTGGCCAAAGAGTTTTATTCATTTGTTTTTTTAGACGCCTTTTTTCCCTTAGTAAATAATTTAAGATAAAAAATTTTAAATTGATTAAATACTAAATCTCATTCCTTAAATCTTTCTCAAATTGATCCAATAATTTCAATAAAGTATTTGGAAGAATTCCAAGGATTGTAAAAAATTCATCAAAATCAGGGTAATCATCAATATACACTGTTCCCTTCTTAATATGATCATCAAATTCATCTATAATCTTATTTGCCAAATCTTTATATTTCTCGACAAGCTGACTAACCAATTGATTCACTATTACTTAATAAGAGTAGACAAGTAATGTTTAGTAATGTAACTTATGAATGATAAATTATCAGTTGCTTTTTGTATATTGATGATCAAAAAAATTATAGCAATTCTTGAAAATGCTCCTGAATCCATTAGAAATTTCTTTTACATGACATGCGTATATATATTCGCTTACGCTTCTTATAAGACTATAGAAAATATATACCCAGAACCAATACCCCCTAGTCTTGAGGAGCAATTAGATGAGATAGAGAACAGCATTAAAGAACTTAAAGGGTTAAATGAAAATAGACAGGGGTATTTCCCTAGTAACAATTAAGATATCCCACTACTTTGTCGTGGGATCTAATAGTAATAGATTGTTTTTATGGTTTATGGCTAACAAGCGTATCTCCCAAAATCCAGCTGCTTTTGAAGCAACATTATGAATTTTTTTTAGAAATGTAGGATTTTGTAGCCACCAATAAAATAATCTGAACTTAAGTTACCAAATGGCTTATTCTTGAATGCATTATTGTACAAAATTCCCTTCATACCTCTAAATACTAAAATAAGAGATTCAGTTCTGGTAAAGATTAAATCTTTCTTCTCGACAAAAATTTTTTTTCATTGTCATATGAATCATTTATATATTTTTCAACTTTCCCAGAAATTAAATCTTTAATTCTTAGCCAAGGCTTGTTACTTTGATCAACTAGAAGGTGTTTTGTTGATTTATTAAGTTAAAAGATCTTTGATGTAATTATTTCTATTTATTTTGGAATAGGCAAGTGCAATAATATAATTTCTCATATACATAAGTAATAAGTATTTATTCATAACCTTGTAATTAGAAATGCGATATTATGAGAAAATAGAAAAGCGACCTTTTTTGGATGCATGGTTTAAAATTAGCTTATAATTCTCATGCTTTGTATGAGTTTAATAGTTTTAAAATTCTGAGAATGAAGAGGAATACTTTTACTTTTATATTCTATATCTCCTATATTTACAGATTGCAAAAACTTTTGCATTTCTTCTTTACCTTCGAAAATTTACCAGAAAGAAAAAGTTTTGAGGTTTAAGGTTAAGCCATATTAAAAAAAGCTATAATATTTAAACCAACCAGAAGAAAGCTGAGGGTCAAAGTATTTTCCTTCTTTTTCTATACTCTTTATCTCCAGACAAGCAACGTGAGCTTCAAGTGGTTAAGTATCTTCGGTATATATAAAAGTAATATTACCAAAAAAATTTTCATTAATAAGTCTTATCATTTATTTAAAAAAATAAACTATTTAGTGAGGAAGAGAATTACACTCAATCTTAATTACAAAGTTCTTATGGATAAAATAATTTATACTTGTTCTTCTTAATATTTAACCTTGGTGAAACAAAATTTTTACTCATAAAAATATTCAGATAATTCTTATTTAATTCTTAAGAATCTTAAAACTATTAGGGTGAAAATTAGCTAAAAATGGCTGGACTTGCTGGTTTGGTATCTCAACATGATTATTAGGCTATAAAAAAATAAAATTTAATTACATAAATTTGTAGTATTTGTACATTTTTTATATTTTTTTTTAGCTAATTATTAGTTATGTATTCTTGGGAGTCAGTCAGTTATGTAAATTATGATGCATGGTTCATCGAGAACATTGACCCTGCTGATTTATTTGACTATCTAAATGAAAAAGAATTTAGTAATAAGGTACATAAAAAGTTTCTCAAGATTTCATCTAAAAATTTAATTGTCGGCTTTTATGATAATTTTCTAAATTAAATATCTAAATATAAATATTTTTTTATTAATTTAGGACTACATCGTTTTTATTTTATTTAATTTAATTTTAAATAAATAAATGTTGCTAATTTTTAAATTAGAAATTATTTTATTAGCTTGAAATTCTTTTTAGTTAAATTCTATACCAAGTCCAATGATTTCTTTAACTTTTTACTATTCTTTATTCTTTAAAAAAGATTCGCCTCTTTTTGAATTTTACAATTTCATCAATGTATAAATACTTTATTTTTGTTTGATTAAGACTCATAAATCGCAAAATATTACTTCAATAATTCAGTAATAGTAAAATCAAAGAATTAAATCAGCGCATTAAATTAAGTTGATCAATTATCAATGAAATTTATTTTAATCTTTAAACGAATACAATTTATTAGAAAGAGTTACAGTATTTAAAAACTTGAATAATTAATTTATAGATATGCAATCTAGATAACTTATTGTGAGATTTGGAAAAAATTTACGAATGAAAAAAATGAGAATCTTTATAAGAACGCCGAAATTTCTGCGATATTAGCTCTTATTGGAACTTATTATTTTACTGGTCAAATTGTATCAAGTATCTTTTAAAAACTTCTTTTTGAAAGTTTCTTTAAAGGACTAAATAAGTTCTTTTTTAACTTATATTCATTTTAAAGTTATCAAGAGAATTAAATATAGAAAAAGACTAGAAATTAACGACATAATTGATAGAAGTAGGATCATGCTTGAATTTAGCCATCTGAAAAATCTCATTTTTCTATTAATAACTTTTATCATATAAGTTGAAAAATTTTCTTAATTTTAAATTAGCAAATACTCATTATTAATCTGGTAAGAAACTATACTAAATAAGTAATGTTATGTTTTTGGACTTGGTTATAAAAGTAATTAAATTTAGTACTTAATAAGCCAGAAAGTTTGGCAACTTCTAAAGCAATAAACTAAAAATCTTAGTTACGTTGAAAACGTTAAATAGTGCCATAGATAATTAAGTCACTTATGATTTTAGTCTGTATCGTTTTAAAAAAGATTTTGCAAAACAAGATTATCTTTCTTTAAGGTCAAAGGAATTAATTATACTTTCCAATGAATAAAATATATCAATAGCTTGGTATTAATTATCTAGCTAAAGAAACAGAAAGTATCGTATAAAAATAAAATTTAAAAAATACAGCTTTTACTTAATTTTATATCTATAACCATATTCTAGCTAAGCGCAGTAAAGTGGAAAATATATTTATTAATTTTAATCATCCAAAAAAGAGATTATTTTATAATTTTCAACTCCTTAAGAAAAATATTAAGGTGATATTGGTAATTAAATTTCAAGGTATAACTGAGATAGAGTAAAAAACTAAATGATTCTTTTATTGATAATTTAGTAAGACGCTTAAATATATATTTAAAAATTTTAGAGGTAACTATATTAATTTGTAGGAATGAAAATTTGTTCTTATATATTGTAAATAAAAGCTTTTTCAGAAGCTCAAAAAACATCAATCTCAGTATAAATTTTACATTGAAAGTTCAAAACTTTGTTTATATTAAATGTTAGTTTTTAAATTAATTATGAAAATAAAAAAACTGGTTTTATTTCATGCAGTATTAATTTTTGGATTTGCATATAATACTTATGCAAAGTCTCTAACAAAAAATGAGAGAAATTTTGTCGATGAAAGTGAAATTCAACTAGCACTTTCTGAAGGTGAAATTGCAAATCGAGATTTTGAAGACCTGATAAAACCCAAAAAGCTTCTAAATAATTTGAGGAATGGAGGATATGTTATTTATTTTAGACATGCTCAAACTTTTAAAGATTATGCTGATCAAGCAGACCCAAATTTAGACTTAACAGATTGCTCAACTCAAAGAAAACTTAGTTTTAAAGGAATTCAAGATGCAAGAGATATAGGACAGGTATTTACAAATAAAAAAATTCCAATCGGTAAAATTATTACTAGTCAATATTGCCGCTCATGGAAAACAGCAAATTATGCGTTTGGGAGGGTTGATCAAAAAGATTCTCGCCTAAATTTCTTACCTTATGAAGACTATACTTCTGATCATGTAGACCTAATGATTAAAAATGTAACTCCAATTCTTTCGAAACGGCCAAAAGAAGGTAAAAATACAATTATTGTTGGCCATGATGATATTTTTGAATCAGCGACTGGTATTTATCCTGATCCTCAAGGAATCGCTTATATAATAAAACCCCTTGAGAAAGGTAAATTTCAATTAATATCGAATATCCTACCTCAAGAATGGGCAAAGTTATAGCAAATACATCTTTATCTAATAATTATTTACAGTTACTTAAGATTATTAAGTCGCGGGTTGGATTTCTGTCGGCAAAATATGTCTTGAGAAGTAATTCTAAAAATGTTTTAAGATTTAATATGATAAAAAGGGGGTTCCCCCCTTTTTATGATCAGCTTTAAAGTAAGAATTTTGATTTAAAAATCTTGCAATTCCAATTCTTTTTTGGCTTGCCTGACTCTTTCTCCAAACACTGATCTTTTGTATGGAGTAACTTCTCCATTTTTTGTTGCTAAAAGTTGGGCTTCATAAAGCCTATTAGCTCTTTTGATTTTTTCTCTTATTTGTAAGAGGTTATTCATGGTTTTTTGCAGTTAATGAGAATCCCGTTCCCTATTCCCATATTATGCGTCCAGAAATATAAATTGGATGAACGTAAATTAACCATAACATTTAAATATCATTCTTTGAAGAGTAATTCTTACAAAATTACAGCACATATATGACTTATTTCTTTATTTAATCGTCCTTAAAACTTTAAAATTTTATCAATATAATTTATTTTTTACTAAACTTCTACATCAATAATTCGTTTACCTCCCAACGCATAAACTCTTTCTTTTTGAAAATCAATAGCTTCTTTAATATCAACTTCCGATAGGTTAATTCTATTTCTCAAGTGAATAGCTTTTGCAATGATTTAATTGAAGTCTTATTGACTAAACCTTACAAGATAGATGTCAATGCTATTTAAGTTTTACACTAAACAATTTTTTAAATTTCGGATGACCCACAATATTTATAAGTAAGAAGAATCACTTATCTTGTAGTTTGTAGTTAATTTTATTGCTTTTTGTTTTATTTAGACACTTTTTCCCCTTAGCGGAGTATAAGAAGCAATATTTTAATTAGGCCATTTTTATAGTTTTTTATTTCTTGGGACAAATTTTCATATAATTCTTCTATTTTTTCGGAATAACCAAGGCTTTCAAAATCTCTATCAAAATCTTTCATATCATCTATCTTCGTTGTTGCCTTCTTAATATGATTATCAAATTCATCTATTATATTTTTTGCCAAATCTTTATATTTCGGATCATCTATATATGGGGACCAGAGAAAACCTTGTTTTATAAAGTCAGCTCTTAATTCTCTATATCTTCTTTTTACATGTTCATCTTTCATATTTTCTAATTCTTTTATCTCGTTTTTTAAAAGAAACGCTTTGTTAGTCAAACCACACAAAAATTCATATTGATCTAGTTTGATTTTTAATAAAAAAGGGAACCAATAGCCTCCTATAACAATACCTAATAAAGTAATAAGAAATTCTCTCATAAGATTTATTAAGTTAAAAGATCTTTGATGTAATTGTTTCTATATATTTTGGAATAGGCAAGTGCAATAATATACTTTCTCATATACATAAATAATATGTATTTATTCATAACCTTGTAATTAGCAATGCGATAGTATAAGAAAATAGAAAATAGAAAATAGAAAAGAGTAATGAGATCACTTAATTGGTGTGGTTTTAAAGATCTAAATGATGTTGTTCCTTACTGTTCCTACCTTCGGGAACGCTCAAAATCCACTCTATAACTACTATATATATGTTCCTAGTATATTATATATATAGTAATAGTATATATATGGAATATAGGGGGATAACTATAACGCGAGGTAAGTTTGGTACAAAGGTGGGAACATCGGGAACGTGGGAACACCTGCCTAATCTCAAATGAGTCTCATTTTGTTATTTTTTTATTTTTAACCGATTTAACCGCCGTTCTGGAAAAAGTTTATTTTCTCAATCGATCCATACTAAACAGAATGCTCCTACTCTAGAAGAGTATCCCAATGTGGATCATCATCTGACCCTGTATCCCATGCTGAACCTACTGCTAGCTCTATATCAATTATGGAGGGTTGGAGGGTATGGAGGGTTTTCTTTCTTTTTTCTTTTATATAGATAAAATCTTTTTTGTTTTTAAAACTATTTTTAGTGTTTGAACCTTCCATACCTTCCATAGATTCTTCTTTTTCCTTTTCAGGAGGAGGATTTGAAGATGGAGGGTTTGGGTTAGCAACCTTGCATGATGGAGGGTTGAACCTTGCATTAGTTGAGATTCCAAAATGTTTAGCTAAATCAATTTTCTTTAATTCACTAATAAAGTAATAGTTACCATCCATACCCTTCCATTTTTTTATAAAACCCTTCATCTTTCCAAGTTCTTTTCCAAAATTTGTAGAAGTCATTTTATGCCTGCCTGTTTCATCACACCAATCACGATATTTAGAGTAAATTTCTGATGCTTTATATTTTTGCTCACTATCTCCAGCTAGTTCATAAACAAATTGGAGAACAGGCTGATTATCTAAAAGGTTTTCAATAGTATCTTCAGCTATTGCAGCAATATTTCCTCTATTCCTTAAAACATCAAACATTTTATTGTCATCCATACTCCAACACCACCAAAAAATACCTTCAACTTCTGCAAGTAATTTATTTTTTAATTGTGGATCTGGATTAGCTGCTGTTGTATGAAATTTTAAAGTTACCATTCTTCTACCAAGTCCTTCAACGCCTCCACCTGATGCAGTTGGATTATCATTAAAGGCTCTCCAACAAACAACTCCTAATCTTTCAAAACTTTCATTGAAGAATAATTGTTTAACTAAAACTGGTTCATTACTAATAATTGAATTAAATTTTCCAACTTCTGATATATGCCCTGAAGAGTCTGGATCATATGCAATCTTTTTACCAATTAATGAAAATAATTCTGTTGGTTTTAATGAAGATGCCTTAAGTCCTCCACAAGCCTCACTCCCTCCAGCTATAGCTCTTAAGACTTCTAATGTTGTCCCCTTCCCTGATCCTTTAAGGCCATAAAGATCAAAAATTAATTCCATCAAATAAGGTCTTGTATTATCTTTGGGAGAAATTGACCATTTAAAAGCTGCTTTCAATAATTCAATTTTTTCTTGATCGTTATTAAAAGACTCATTAAGAAACTTTATCCATGTAGGACATTTTGCATCAGGAGAATAATTAAAGTTAAAACTGTGAGTTAAATAATCTTTTCTGTTATGGCTCTTATCAAAGGATTGCTTATTAATATTAAATGTCCCATTTTTGAAACTCATTAAATGTTTAGAGTCCCATGTTGGATGCTCAATCCTTGCCAATAATTCACTTGTTATTGATGCCAAATGATGATTTGATCTATTCTCCCAATTCTGATGATCCAGCCAATTATGTAATGGAGTAGTTATTGCATCCTTAGGTTTTCTTTTTCCGAAGTGTTCCCACCTTGTTCCCACCCATTTATATAAGCCTATAGCTGGTCTAGGGCATATTTCCCAAATTGCAGTAATAACTCAATTATAGGCTTAAAAATTGTTACTATAACTGCCTTCTAAATTTTATGATGTCCTCCTTGCCAAAGAGAATGTCGAGAGTTCGAATCTCTTCATCCGCTTTTAATGTTTGTATCTTTTACAATATCCTTAAGAATGAGTTCGTAATGACAAGAGTAATTTCTATTGAGGATTTAGAGGAATTATTTACTAAACCTTATGGTAAAGATGCGCCAACCAAACAAAAATGGGCAGAATTTTATCATGAGAATGTTATTTTTAAAGACCCAACGCAGGAAACAGAGGGCTTAGACTCTTATTTTAAAGCTCAAGAAAAATTAGTTAAAAGATGTGATGATGTTTTTTTAGAAACTCATGCAATTTCCATAACTGGTGATTGTGGATTTGTTGAATGGACCATGGGTTTAAAAATTATGGGTAAAGAATTTGTTTATCCTGGGACTACTCGTTTATTATTTGGTGAAAATGGATTAATAAAAGAGCATAGAGATTACTTTGATTTTTGCGGTCCAACTTTTGGACCAGTTCCTATTTTAGGACCTTTTATAAGATGGCTTTATAGTAAATTTGTTTCTTGATTTACTTTCTAGTAAAACTTCATATTTCACGAATTAATAAATTTTGAGAAGTAACTTCTTTAAAATCAAATTGAGAATAAAATAATTTTTTATTTGTCGTCATTAAATATAATTTTTTGGTATTTTTAATTTTTTTCGAAGATAAAAGATTTTTTACAATTAATGTACCAAAACCCTTGCCTTGGTGATTTTGATCTATGACAATATCCCAAAGAACTCCGCGGTAAATCCCGTCGGTTAAAGCTCTACCAAAACCTACTATTTCTTTACCAACCCAAACACTAATTACAACATCACTGTTAGCAAGACATTTTTTTAGATCATTAATTGTTCTATTTTTTGCCCAGAAAGCATTTTTATCTAGTAACTTTTGTAGCTTGATTAATCCATTCGTTGGTTTAAGATTAGGACCTAATCCAAAAACCCTTAACCCTAAAGCTCCTTTGGAATGAGTGATTAAAGATATTTCTTTCATTTATTAAAAAGATTTTGAAAAGTGATGTCAGCTAGTTTATTTTTGTGACTTCAATCTAAATACCTTAATCGATCATTTCTATAAAATAAAGAGATAATAGTTTTCTTCATTCTGTTGTAACGCACTAATTTATAATGTTTGTAATAAGATGAATTTTTTAAGGACTTTGACTTATGCTAAAACTTTTGTTAGGGGATCCGAATACACGAAAGTTAAAGCGCTATCAACCAATAGTGGAAGAGATAAATTTTTTAGAAGAAGAAATTTCTCAATTGACTGATGATGAGCTAAGAAAAGAAACTCATAATCTTCAATCAAAGATTTCATCAGAATTAGATTCGAAAAAACAAAAAGAACTTCTAGAAGAGTTTCTTCCTAAAGCTTTTGCAATCGTAAGAGAAGCAAGTAAACGTGTTCTAGAAATGAGACATTTTGATGTTCAGTTAATTGGCGGGATGGTTTTACATGAGTGTCAAATAGCTGAGATGAAGACTGGAGAGGGAAAAACTCTTGTTGCAACATTACCTTGTTATTTAAATGCTCTTACTGGAAAAGGTGTTCATGTGGTTACTGTAAATGATTATTTAGCTAGAAGAGATGCAGAGTGGATGGGACAAGTTCATCGTTTTTTAGGTTTATCTGTTGGCTTAATTCAGCAAGATATGAACCCAGTTGAGAGAAAGAAAAATTATGATTGTGATATAACTTATGCAACAAATTCCGAATTAGGATTTGATTATTTAAGAGATAATATGTCTACCGATATTAATGAGGTAGTTCAAAGAAAATTCAATTACTGCGTAATTGATGAGGTTGATTCAATATTAATTGATGAAGCAAGAACGCCTCTAATCATTTCTGGGCAAGTTGAAAGACCACAAGAAAAATATCAAAAAGCTGCTGAATTATCTCTAGCATTAGTCAAAGCAAAAGAATTAAGTAAAGATGGTATTGATCCAGAAGGTGATTATGAAGTTGATGAAAAGCAAAGAAGTTGCATATTAACTGATCAGGGTTTTGCAAAATGTGAAGAGTATTTGGGAGTGAATGATTTATATAATCCTCAAGATCCTTGGGCGCATTACATAACTAACGCTTTAAAAGCCAAAGAATTGTTTATTAAAGATGTAAATTATATTATCAAGAACGATGAGGCTGTGATAGTGGATGAATTTACTGGTAGGGTGATGCCAGGAAGGCGTTGGAGTGATGGACAACATCAGGCAATAGAAGCAAAAGAGAATCTTAGAATTCAGCCTGAGACGCAAACATTAGCATCTATAACTTATCAGAATTTTTTCCTTTTATATCCTGGTTTAGCAGGAATGACGGGAACTGCAAAAACTGAGGAGGTTGAATTTGAAAAAACTTATAAATTAGAATCAACAGTGATACCTACAAATCAAATAAGGAAAAGACAAGATTGGTCTGATCAAGTATTTAAGACAGAGATTGGTAAATGGAGAGCTGTTGCTAAAGAAACTGCTCAAATTCATAAAGATGGTAGACCTGTTTTAGTTGGTACAACAAGTGTTGAAAAAAGTGAATTATTAAGTTCACTTTTATCTGAAGAAAAAATTCCCCATAATCTTTTAAATGCTAAGCCAGAAAACGTTGAACGTGAGGCAGAAATTGTTGCTCAAGCAGGAAGAGCAGGTGCTGTTACTATTGCGACTAATATGGCTGGAAGGGGAACAGATATAATTCTTGGTGGTAATAGTGATTATATGGCAAGGCTGAAATTAAAAGAGATATTAATTCCTTTGTTAGTAAAGCCTGATAATGAGCATAAGCCACCAATTCCTAAACAAAGAAATTCAAAATCTAAGGGGGGTTTTTCTAAAAAATCTGGTTCGAATTCGAAAAAGAACATTTCAATTTCTTCAACTAATCTTTTCCCTTGTAAGCTTGATGAAGAAATTGAAAAGAAACTCTCCCTTTTATCTGATGAACTTGTTGAAAATTGGGGAGATAGACAACTTTCTGTCTTGGAGATTGATGACAGGATTGCTACAGCTGCAGAAAAAGCGCCGACTGATGATAAGTTTATAAAGCTTTTGAGAGAATCTTTGTCTGATGTAAAAAAAGAATATGATAAAGTTTTGATTCATGAAGAAGCAAAAGTAAGAGAGGCTGGCGGTTTACATGTCATTGGTACTGAAAGACATGAATCCAGAAGAGTGGATAATCAACTTAGAGGTAGAGCAGGAAGACAAGGTGATCTTGGTAGTACAAGATTCTTTTTATCTTTAGAAGATAATTTATTAAGGATTTTTGGAGGTGATAGGGTAGCAAATCTAATGAATGCGTTTAGGGTTGACGAAGATATGCCTATTGAGTCAGGAATGCTTACTAGGTCTCTAGAAAGTGCTCAAAAGAAAGTTGAAACCTACTATTACGATATCAGAAAACAAGTTTTTGAATACGACGAGGTAATGAACAACCAAAGAAAAGCAGTTTATGGAGAAAGACTAAGAGTATTGCAAGGAATTGACTTAAAGAAACAAGTAATAGGATATGGAGAAAGAACAATGAGTGAAATTGTAGATGCTTATATTAATCCTGATCTTCCTCCAGAAGAATGGAATATTGATCAATTAATTTCAAAAGTAAAAGAATTTATATATTTATTAGATGATCTTAAATCTGATGATATTAATTTACTGTCAATAGAAGAATTAAAAAACTATCTTCAAGAGCAGTTGCGAATAGCTTATGATTTAAAGGAATCACAAATAGAAAAGATACGTCAGGGATTAATGAGAGAAGCTGAAAGATTTTTCATTTTGCAGCAAATCGATAATTTGTGGAGAGAACATCTTCAATCTATGGATTCTTTGCGTGAATCAGTAGGATTGAGAGGTTATGGTCAAAAAGATCCTTTAATCGAATATAAAAATGAAGGATATGACATGTTTCTCGAAATGATGACTAATATGAGGAGAAATGTTATTTATTCAATGTTTATGTTTCAACCTAAAACTGAAGTTCATGAAAGGAATTAGATGAATACCTAATCATCTCCAAGAAATTCTATAATTTCTTTGTCTTTAAGATTCTGAGCCTCACCTAGTTTAGAAATATCAATTGATTCTGAGTTAACTAAACATTGAAGAGTTTTTTGCAATTTAAGAATTTCACTTTCAAGTAAGTCTATTCTATCCATTAAATTTTTTATAACATTAGCTTCTGCATCTGGTAGAGCAGAGTGCGCTAAAGGATTTACTTTAACACCACTTTGATGTATAACTCTGCCAGGAACCCCCACCACTGTACTATTCTCTTCCACATTACGAACAACTACAGAACCCGCACCAATACGCGTATTAGATCCTACTGTTATGGATCCAAGAACTTTTGCACCTGCCCCAACTACAACATTTTCCATCAAAGTAGGGTGTCTTTTCCCATTACTTTTGCCAGTACCTCCTAATGTAACCCCCTGATATAGCAGGCAATTATTTCCTATCTCAGCTGTTTCTCCAATGACAACTCCCATCCCATGGTCTATGAAAACCCGTTTACCAATTTTAGCTCCAGGATGTATTTCAATACCTGTTAATAGCCTATTGGTATGACTTAACAAGCGGGGAATTAAAGGAATCTTTAATTGCCATAATTTATGAGTAAACCTATGAATAACTATAGATTGAAAGCCAGGGTAGCAAAGAAATATTTCTATTATTCCTCGAGCGGCAGGATCCCTCTCTCTGATAATTTCTATATCTGATTTAAAAGTTCTTAGCATCTCAGTCTAATTAATAACTCCTATTTCTTTTTTTAATTTATTTATTGTTTCTATACTTAAATAATTTTCAGCACATATTATTTGAGGTAATCTCATTAACTGAGAACGATTTTTTAACAAGGTGTTTTCTACAACTGATAAACTAGGTCCATCACAAACTATATGGTTCGAAGCCTTTAAAAGTGATAGTAATCTACTACTATTGTCTGAGATCGCCGTCATAAGCATTAATTCACTTCCTCGCATGCTGTGTATAATAACTTCTGCTGCTCTCAATAAACCAGGACTTATGCTGACAATACCTACACAACTCCCAGCATTTAATTCCTTGAGAATTTTCAATTCCTTTTGAAAGTCGCTCAGGTCGACTGCAATAGCACGTACTCCATGTTGCTTAGCAACTTTTTCAAGAGGTTGTAAAAAATATCTGCTTGTGACAATCGTACCATTATTTGAATTACTCAAAACTTTCTCTAATTCTTCCATAGGAACTACTTCTACAGGTACATCAACTGTTGTAGAAAGGTCTTCTGCAATTAACATAGAAGCGCCAATATCCTCTCTAGGAGTACTTACTATGATTCTTGATCCGCACTTAATACGCCAGTCTATTTCAGTCGTCAATATCTCTCTCGTTTCTTGTAAAGTGCATCCAAGATTTATCAAATTGTCAATCATCTTCTTTGCTTCTTGATCTGGTGGTTTACTGATTTTATCTTTTGAGTAGGCTGATTTTTTAAATTCTTTTTTAGTTAGGTTGTCTCTTACATAGATACCTGATCCAGCTATTGCTTCAACCACCCCATCTATTTCCAGTTGTCTATATACTTTGCTTATCGTATTTCGATGGAGTCCAGTCTGCATTGCAAGTTGTCTTGTGCTAGGAAGTCTGTGTCCTGGAGGATAATGTCTTGCTGCAATTGCAAAGCAAATTTGATTATATAGTTGAGTAGATGCAGAGATATCACTTACCTGTTGAATATGGAATCTCACTTCTTAAAAGCCCCTAAATAATTTATTTTGACCATAGTGACACTTTAACATTTGTCCTATTTTTTATAACTTTTTTTCACCCATCATCTTTTTTAATGAGAGGAGTTTTTCTAGGGCTCAAAAACATAATCATGTTTCTTCCTTCTCTTGTTGGTTTTTGTTGGACTTCTGATTGCTCTTCTAAGTCATTAGCCATTTTTAAAAGAAGTGTTTCAGCTAAATTTGAATGTTGAATTTCTCTGCCTCTGAAAATTACAGTACATTTTACTTTGTCTCCAGATTTTAAAAATTTAGTAGCTTGACCTATGCGAACATCATAATCGTGTTTGTCAATTTTGTATCTCATTTTTACTTCTTTGACTTCTGTTTGATGAGATTTTTTCCGTGCCTCTTTAGCTTTCTTTTCTTGTTCAAACTTATATTTTCCATAATCCATTATCCTGCATACAGGAGGATTTGCTTTTTCGCTCACCAAAACTAAATCAAGTTCTCTTTGAGATGCTATTTCTAATGCCTTTAATCTATCTATGACACCTAGTTGTTTTCCATCTGAATCAACGACTCTTAATTGAGGGTATTTTATTCTTTCGTTTATATTTGGCAGCTCTCTAACGGGAGCTCGGCGGTCAAAGCGTGGGCGTGGGGGCATTCAGTTAATTTAATGAATTGATTGGGTGATGAACAAAATCTGTTTTTATAAAGTTAGCTTAAAAAAGACTCTATCTTAATTATTGCATCTTTTAGCAGGTTTTTGTTATTAAGCCAAAGAGGATTATTTTTATTACGAAACCAAGTTCTTTGTCTTTTAGCAAATTGGATCGTTTTTGTCGTAGTTAACTCAATTGCTTTGTCAATTGTTGAATGGTTATTTAAAAAGTCCCGAGCTTCTCGATAACCAATGGTTTCTAATATTGGCAAATGAAATCCGTAGTTAGAGATAAGTTGGCTTGTCTCCTCAATAATTCCAGATAGAAACATATTTTTTGTTCTTTGTAAAATTCTTTCTTTTAAATTATCTCTATCTAATCCAAGCTCTAGTACTTTCCAGTCAGGCGGATTTTGAACTTTTAGAGCTGACAAAGGTTTTCCTGTTACGTAGAAAACCTCTAAAGCTCTTATTGTTCTAATGCGGTCAGCAAAACTGATTTTTTTTGTTGATAATGGATCACAATTATTTAACAGTTCCCAACATTTTTTCTGACCAAGTTCTTCTAATTGTCTTCTAAAATTATTTTGAGGAGGAACATCTGGTACAAAAAATCCTTTTGTTATTGAGTTCATATACAACCCACTACCTCCTACAAGAAAAGGTAGCTTATCTTGTTTAATTTCTCTTTTAATTGATTTTTGAGCAATTTCTTGAAATTGTTTTACATTCATTGGATTGATTGGCTCCTTCATATCTATTAGAAAATGCTTAATTTTTTTTTGTTGGTTTTTAGATGGCTTGGCTGTTCCAATATCCATAGACTTATAAATTTGCCTTGAATCGATATTGTGTATACGAGTTTTAAAATATTCTGCAATTTCAATAGCTAATTCTGTTTTGCCACTTGCAGTAGGCCCAATTAAAACTATTACATGAGGTGGATATGAAGACATATGAATTTCTGAAGAAAAAAATAATAGCTATATAATTAAAGTAATTAAATTTTTCATTGACTTCGAGCCTTTATCTTATTGCAGTGGTAAGTTTAATGAAAGACCTTTTAAAAAAAACTTTTAAAAGTTTAGTATTTTTTTTATATTAAATGAGTGAGGACAAAAGATCTAATAAAATCTCAAATGATTATGGTGCGGAACAAATTCAGGTTTTAGAAGGTTTAGAACCAGTTCGTAAACGCCCTGGTATGTATATTGGTTCTACAGGACCTAGAGGATTACATCATTTAGTATATGAGGTAGTTGATAACTCAGTTGATGAAGCACTTGCAGGACATTGTGATCATATAGAAATAGTTCTTCGAGCAGATGGCTCTGCTTTAATTTCTGATAATGGACGAGGTATTCCAACAGATATTCATCCAAGAACAGGTAAAAGTGCCTTAGAAACTGTACTAACTGTTCTTCATGCAGGTGGTAAATTTGGAAGTGGTGGTTATAAAGTTTCAGGAGGTTTGCACGGAGTAGGAATATCTGTAGTTAATGCTCTAAGCGAATGGGTTAATGTGACTGTTTATAGGGATGGTAGCGAATTTAATCAAAGATTTGAAAAAGGTATATCAAAGGGCGAATTGCAAGCTAAAAAGCAGAGTGTCAGGCCGTCTAAGAAAGGAACAACTATTTGCTTTAAACCAGACAAAACTATTTTTTCTGGAGGAATTGAATTTGAATTTGCTCTTCTTTCATCTAGGTTAAGAGAACTAGCTTATCTTAATGGTGGAGTAAAAATTGTTTTTAGAGATGAAAGAAATCAATTATCAGATGGTTCTTTTAAAGAAGAAATTTACTTATATCAAGGAGGCATTAAAGAATACGTTGAATACATGAATGCTGAAAAAGATTCTATTCATCCAGAAATAATTTATGTTGACTCACAGAAAGAAAATGTATATGTAGAAGCAGCTTTGCAATGGTGTTCTGATGTATATTCAGATAATATTTTGGGATTTGCAAATAATATTAGAACTATTGATGGAGGAACTCATATAGAAGGGTTAAAAACAGTTCTGACAAGAACTTTCAATAATCTTGCAAAAAAGAGAGGTAAAAGAAAAGATATTGAAAAAAATTTAGCTGGCGAAAATATTAGAGAAGGCTTGACTGTTGTTTTATCGGTAAAAGTGCCAGATCCCGAATTTGAAGGACAAACAAAAACAAAATTAGGAAATACTGAAGTAAGAGGAATTGTGGATTCTCTCATTGGGGAGGCTCTCACAAAATATATGGAATTTAATCCTGGAATTTTGGACTTGATTCTTGAAAAAGCAATTCAATCATTTAATGCAGCAGAAGCTGCGAGAAGGGCTAGAGAATTAGTTAGAAGAAAAAGTGTTTTAGAAAGTTCTACCTTACCGGGTAAATTAGCAGATTGTAGTTCTAGAGATCCCTCAGAATCAGAAATTTATATAGTTGAAGGAGATTCAGCTGGAGGCTCCGCAAAACAAGGGCGAGATAGAAACTTTCAAGCTATTTTGCCTCTAAGAGGAAAAATTCTTAATATTGAAAAAACTGATGATACCAAAATATATAAAAATACAGAAATACAGTCATTAATTACAGCTTTAGGATTAGGAATAAAAGGAGAGGAGTTTGACGTTAACTCTTTGAGATACCATAGAGTTGTAATAATGACGGATGCCGATGTTGATGGTGCTCATATAAGAACTTTATTGTTGACATTTTTTTATAGATACCAAAGAGAACTTGTTGAGAAGGGTTTTATATATATTGCTTGTCCCCCTTTGTATAAAGTTGAAAGAGGTAAGAATCATAATTACTGTTATAACGAGAATCAATTAAAGGATACAATTGAAGGTTTTGGAGAAAATGCAAATTATAATATTCAAAGATTTAAGGGACTAGGTGAGATGATGCCAAAACAATTATGGGATACAACTATGAATCCTCAAACGAGGATGATGAAAAGGGTTGAAATCGAAGATGCACTTGAAGCTGACAGAATATTCAATATATTAATGGGAGATAAAGTTGCACCAAGAAGAGAATTTATTGAAACTCATAGTAGCAACTTAGATATGGCAACTCTAGATATATGATTAATAATCTTCTCAAGAATTTTTGCTTAATTACTTTTGCATTAATTGCTCCAATTACATTACCTGCTGGTGGGATCCAAAAAAATTTAAATCAAAATAAGTTTCCTCATAATACAAATGAAATAATATTGAGTTCAAACACTTCTCTATATTCTTATCCCGAAATTAATGCAAAGGAATTATTAGTTCTTGATGTGGGCACAACTTTATCAATATTACGTGATTGGAAAGTTAGTAAAAGTGAAACTTGGGTGAGGGTTGAATTGGCATCCAATAAATTTTTAGATGATCCTAATAAGATTTTAAAAGGCTGGGTAAAAATGTAAATTTTGGATTTTAGTGCAATAGGTATAATTTTAATTGGCAGTACTTTTGGATTAATACTGAGAATATTCATACAAAATAATTTTAAAAAAAGTATGTGTTTTGATATTCAAAATACTTCAATAGTAAACTTTTTATCATCTTTTTTTTTAGGAATTTTAGTCGCATTCAATTTTATAAACAACGAAATATTAGCATTATTTTATAGCGGTTTTTTAGGATGTTTTAGTACATTTTCTACCTTTATATATCAACTATTTATCCTATTTAAAAAAAGAGAATTCTTAAGATTATTTTTGCACTATATTGCAGTAATAATTTTTTCTTTCTTTTTCTTTTTTTTAGGTTATTTTCTTATTCATTTTTTTTAAAGTGAAATTAAATAATTGTTTTAATATTCTTTTAGCTGCATACCTAGCTACTTTTCTAAGATTAGCTATAAATAATAACTTAATTATTTCATTAATTGGATCATTTTTAGTTGGTTTCTTTACAAGTAAAAGATTAAGTTATTCAAATGAAAAAATTTTATTGAGTGGTTTTTTTTCTTGCTTTACATCCTTTAGCGGATTTATATATTTTTTGTATAAAATTTTGAATAAAGGGGATTGGATAAAATTTATAATTTTTTTTAATTTGATCATTATTGTAAATTTATTCACAATGTTTCTTGGGTCCTGGCTAAGTAGAAAAATTACTTAGATTTCATATAATGGTGTTGTTACTTTGACAAGGAATTATATTTATGAAAGAAAATAATCTTGAAACAGTCACATCCATATCTTCAGATTTAAATAAACGAGAAAATATTACTATTCAACTTGAGGAATTGCTCATCGCGGGAAATTATGATGAGGCAAAGTTACTTTTAGAACCTTCTCAACCTGTTGATATTGCAGATGCCATTGGAAGCCTTCCACTAATATTGCAGGCATTAGCATTTCGATTATTAAAGAAAAATGAAGCAATTGAGGTTTATGAATATTTAGATCCAGTAGTTCAGCAAACTTTATTAGAAAGACTTCGTTCAGGAGAAGTTTTAGAAATCGTTGAAAAAATGTCTCCTGATGATAGGGTTCAACTCTTTGATGAATTGCCTGCAAAAGTTGTAAGAAAATTTTTGTCTGCTCTTAGTCCTGGTGAAAGGAAAGTAACAGCTGAATTACTTGGATACGAGCCTGAAACTGCTGGAAGGTTAATGACAACTGAATTTATAGATCTTAAAGAAATGCAGACAGCAGCTGAGGCTCTTTCTTTAGTTCGAAAAAGAGCTCCATTTACTGAAACTATCTATAGTTTGTATGTTACTGATAAAGAAAGACACTTAACTGGCATTCTCTCTTTAAGAGACCTTGTAACTGCTGACCCTTCTAGGCCAATTGGGGACGTTATGACGAGAGATGTAGTTAATATCTCTACTAATACTAATCAAGAAGAGGTTGCTAGAGCAATACAAAGATATGATTTTTTAGCTCTACCAGTTGTTGATAAAGAAAAAAGACTTGTTGGGATAGTAACTGTCGATGATTTAATTGATGTCATAGAACAAGAAGCAACAAGAGATATTTATGCGGCGGGGGCAGTACAACCTGGAGATGAAGATGATTATTTCCAAAGTAGTTTATTTACTATTGCTCGAAGAAGAATTTTATGGTTATTAATTTTGGTTTTAGCAAATGGTTTAACAACAAAGGTCATAGCTATGAATGATCAAATATTAAAGGAAATAGTTTTATTAGCTGCATTTATTCCACTACTTATAGGTACCGGGGGAAATGTAGGTGCTCAAAGTTCAACGGTTGTCATTAGAGGTTTAAGTACCCAAAAATTGAAGTCTCTTGGTGCAATTAAGGCAGTAGTCAAGGAAGCAATAACAGGCGCTCTTTTGGGCGTATTTATGATGCTTGTAGTATTCCCCTTCGCTTGGTGGCAAGGACAAGGGCCTTTAATCGCTTCTGCGGTGGGAATAAGTTTAATATCGATAACAACTTTAGCGGCTACAACAGGAGCGATTCTTCCTTTGTTGTTTGACAGAATGAAATTAGATCCAGCCTTAATGTCATCTCCTTTCATTACAACTGTTACTGATATAGCTGGTGTATTTATTTATCTCAGTACTGCAAAATGGCTATTAAGTTCTTCATTAGCTTAAATCGACTAGGTATTTATTCTCATTTTTGTAAAAATGTGGATTTTTTTGTTTAACTTTACATTTCTTAATGGTATTGTTTACAGAACATCATTAAACTTTCATGTCTTCTGAAACATTAAGTGAGAATAAATTAGCGACTATATCAAGTTTAAAAGCTACTAACGATGTCGATCTTGTTAGATCATATTTAAGGGATATAGGTAGAGTTCCACTATTATCTCACGAGCAAGAAATTACCCTTGGTAGGCAAGTCCAGGAATATATGCAAGTTGAAAGAGCAGAATTGGAAATTATTGAATTAACAGGAGATAAACCAAGTATTGAGGAATTATCTATCAAATTAGATTTATCTACTTCTGTAATTAAAAAAAGATTGAGAGCTGGACAGAGAGCTAAAGAAAGAATGGTTGCAGCAAATTTAAGATTGGTAGTAAGCGTTGCAAAAAAATATACTAAAAGAAATATGGAATTACTTGATTTGATCCAAGAGGGAACTATAGGGCTAGTAAGAGGAGTAGAAAAATTTGATCCAGCTCGTGGTTACAAGTTTTCAACATATGCATATTGGTGGATTAGACAAGGTATAACTAGAGCAATAGCTGAAAAAAGTAGAGCAATAAGATTACCAATTCACATAACTGAAATGTTGAACAAGTTGAAAAAAGGTCAAAGAGAGTTAAGCCAAGAAATGTCTAGAACTCCAACAGTAAGTGAACTGGCGAAATATGTTGAGCTTCCAGAAGATGATGTTAAAGATTTGATGTGCAAAGCTGGGCAGCCAGTTAGTCTCGAAACTAAAGTTGGTGATGGAGAAGATACTGTTTTATTAGATTTACTTGCAGGGGGCGAGGATTTGCCAGACGAACAAATAGAGATGGATTGTATGAGAGGTGATCTTCATTCTCTTTTACATCAATTGCCTGATCTGCAATGTAGAGTTTTAAGAATGAGATACGGAATGGATGGTGATGAGCCAATGTCTCTTACTGGTATAGGAAGGGTACTTGGGATCAGTAGAGATCGAGTAAGAAACTTAGAAAGAGATGGCTTAAGAGGCTTGAGAAGACTTAGTGATAATGTTGAAGCTTACTTTGTATCTTGAATAAAATCATTTATTAACTTATTTGTTTTTTCAGGTTCTTCATCATGAGGACAATGACCAGCCCCATTAATAATATCTAATCTTTTAATGTTCCTGAATTTTGTCTTCCACCCTTTTGCTTCATTTAAAGATTCCCAGGGATCTTTTTCTCCCCAAATCATTTGAATTGGGGCATCAACCTTATCGAAAAGGTCAGTAGCAAGATAATCATCGAATAAGTTAATAAAACCACGAAATGCTTCTTTAGAATTTTTCCTTTGAGATGGTTGATAAAGTATTTCAATCAATTCTTTGTCAATATTTTTTCCTGAAGGGTATGCTTGTTCAAGTATTTTTTTTATAACTTTTGGATTAGCAGCTCTTGTAAAAAGTGTGTTGCTAATTACTCTTTGTCTAACTATCGTTTTAAGGACGGGTCTCAGTAGATTCATTAAGATATCACTTTTTTTTAAACGTTTATCATCCATAGTTCTTTGTGCACAATCTATCAAAATGACACCTTTGCAATTATCTTTGAGGATTTCAGCAGCTTTTAATGCAATAACACCACCAATTGAATTTCCTACTAAGTAAACAGGAGATTTTATTACCTCTGCACAAAATGTTGATATTTGATTAGCCCATAAGTTAAATGAATATTTAATTGAGTTTTCTTTATAAGGTTCGTAATTTAATAAAGCACTAGGTTGACTGCTTTCTCCAAATCCTAATAAGTCAATTGCATAGCAGTTAGAAAATTTACCAAGAAAATCTTGATTATGTCTCCAGTGGTTTTTTGATGCCCCAAAACCATGAATTAATAAAATTTTAATATTTTTTTCAGAAGTAGATTTTTTTGATAAAGACCAAGAAATTTCCCAATTTTTCCACTTCCAAGTTTCAGATTTATTTAAGGACACTATAAATATGCTTTTAATTAAACTTTAATTCAAAAAAAATTTATTCGTTTTCAATAAATTATTCTTAATTAAGAAAAAACGTTCATTTTATGAAAAAGAAAAAGGTAATATGTCTTGGAGAGGCTTTAATAGACAGAATCAGAAATAAGTCAAATCAAGGATTTACAGATTTTTTGGGTGGTGCGCCGGCAAATGTTGCTTGTGCATTAAGTAAATTGAAAATAGATTCAACATTTATAGGAAGTTTAGGTAGTGATGATTATGGAAAAAAATTTATTACGCAATTTAATGCATTGGACGTTAACTTAGATTTCTTGCAATTAGATAATGATTCATCTACTCGCGTGGTTAATGTAGATAGAGATCAATTTGGAGATCGTTTTTTTTCAGGCTTTGAGGAAAGTTCCCATTTACGCTTTGCAGACGAAGTTCTTAGTAAGAAATTAATTGAGAAAGATATATTAAATTTGGAGAAATCTTTTCTAGAAACAAAATATTTGGTTATGGGAACGATCTTATTATCATCTCCAATATCAGCAGAGACTATTTTTTTTCTTCTTGAACAGGCTAAAAAATTTGAAGTCAAAATAGTTATTGATCTGAATTGGAGGGAGGTCTTTTGGGATCACTCAAGTTTTTCATCAAAAATTAGTAAAGCCGAGAGAGTTAATTTAATCAAGAAATTTTTAAATCATGCAAATCTTTTGAAACTTGCTAGAGAAGAAGCAACTTTGTTTTTTGAGGATGCAAATCCCTCGCTAATATCTCAACAATTGTCTAATAGGCCAGATGTAATAATAACTGATGGAAAAAATCCCGTTGCATGGTATATAAATGAATTGCAGGGAATTACCGAAATTCCTACTTCACAAAAAATTATTGATACAACTGGCGCAGGAGATGCTTTTCTAGCTGGCTTAATTGCAAAATTAATTGCTTCTGGATATCCCTCAAACGATCTAGAGATAGAAGATTGCATAAAGTTCGCAAGTGTTTGTGGATTATTAACTTGTCTTGGTGAAGGCGCTATCGAGCAACAGCCATATTATGAGAAAGTTAATAAATTTTTGGGATCTCTTATTTCATAGTTTCTTCCATAATTTTTTGCGTAACTAATTTTTATTTTCCAGAAATTATCAATAACTGGCTCTATTAATTCTGGCCATTCAATAATTAAAATGGCATTGCATTGCATTGCCTCTTCTTCTTCTGAAAAAAAAACTTCTTTTGCTGAAGCAACATTTTTTAACCTGTATAAATCAAGGTGAATTAGTGGAATTTTTCCCGAGTTATAGTGATGCGATAAAGCAAATGTAGGGCTAGTAATGTCGTCAGAGATTGATAAGCCTTTAGCAACCCCTTGCACAAATGAAGTTTTCCCAGCTCCAATTGGACCCTGTAATAAAACAATTGATTGGGGATTTAATTTTTGTGAGAGTTTTTTACCTAAATTTAAAGTCTCTTTTAAATTCTCAACAAACACAAATTTACACAAAAATCATTTATAGTTTAATAGAAAAAGTATTTACTAGATATGGTTATCGCAAATTCAGTTAAAACCTCTACGCCAAATTATATTATTGCTGATATTTCCTTATCGGATTTTGGACGAAAAGAAATTAAAATTGCTGAAACGGAAATGCCTGGGTTAATGGCACTTAGAGATAAATATCAATCTGAAAAGCCACTCAAAGGTGCAAAAATAGCTGGAAGTTTGCATATGACTATACAGACGGCAGTCTTAATTGAAACTCTTGTTGATCTTGGTGCAGAAGTGAAATGGGCTTCATGCAATATTTTTTCAACTCAAGATCATGCTGCTGCAGCGATTGCAAATCAAGGAATTCCTGTATATGCAAAAAAAGGTGAGACTCTCGATGAATATTGGCAATATACTCACTATATTCTTGATTGGGGTTCAGATTCTCCAAATATGATTCTTGATGACGGGGGAGATGCAACTGGTTTATTGATACTCGGTAGTAAAGCAGAAAAAGATTTATCTGTTTTAGATAATCCCGGTAATGAAGAAGAAATCGCTTTATTCAATTCTATTAAGTCAAAGTTACAAGCTGATGGCAGTTTCTATTCCAGAATAAAGAGTAATATTATTGGTGTCACTGAAGAAACTACTACTGGTGTTGCGAGACTTTATCAACTTCAAAAGCAAAATGCTTTACCTTTTCCAGCAATTAACGTTAATGATTCAGTAACAAAAAGCAAATTTGATAATTTATACGGATGCCGAGAATCTTTAGTTGATAGTATTAAACGTGCGACTGATGTAATGATTGCTGGCAAAGTTGCATTGGTAATGGGTTTCGGAGATGTAGGTAAAGGATCGGCACAGTCATTAAGAGGACTTGGTGCAATTGTAAAAGTTGCAGAAGTTGATCCAATTTGCGCGCTTCAAGCAGCTATGGAAGGTTACAGCGTAGTTAGGTTAGAAGATGTTGTTGAAGACATAGATATATTTGTTACAGCCACTGGTAACTATCAGGTAATAACTCATGAAAATCTTGTCAAAATGAAGGATGAGGCCATAGTTTGCAATATTGGTCATTTCGATAATGAAATTGATGTTGCCTCATTAAAAAATTATCAATGGGAAAATATTAAGCCACAGGTTGATCACATAACTTTACCGAGTGGAAACAAAATTATTCTTTTAGCAGAAGGTAGATTAGTCAACTTAGGCTGCGCTACTGGACATCCAAGTTTTGTTATGAGTAATTCTTTTACTAATCAAGTATTAGCTCAAATTGAACTTTTCAATAAGTCAGAGCAATATTGTAAAGAAGTTTATGTTCTACCAAAACATCTTGATGAAATGGTGGCTAGGTTACATTTGGATAAAATAGGTGCAAAATTAACAAAATTAACTAAAGAACAAGCTGATTATATTAATGTTTCAGTTGATGGACCATATAAACCAGAGCTTTATAGATATTAAGTTTGAGTTTAATTTTTGTAAATTTTCTTACTTCGATTCCTGACTATATAAGTTTGGCGGTAGAGAGGAATTCAACTATTGCATACCTTACAATATGTTTGGCTATGTTTTTGGAGAATATAATTCCCCCAATCCCATCAGAGATAATAATGCCCTTGGGAGGCTTTTTTGTTTATCAACAAAAATTAAACTTCTATATTTTAGTTTTCTGGGGTTTATTTGGAACAATACTAGGATCATTACCTTGGTATTACTTAGGCAGATTAGTAAATGAAAAAAGGCTTTCCAATTTTCTTGACAAAAAAGGGAAATACTTAGGAATTTCTTCTAAAGATTTAATTAAAAGTAAAAGTTGGTTCGAGAAATATGGAGTTTCTTTAGTATTCTGGGGCCGATTAATACCAGGTATAAGAACGTTAATTTCAGTTCCGGCTGGCATAGAACTTATGCCATTAAGAAAATTTTTGATTTGGACTACATTTGGTAGTTTTATATGGGTAGCACTTCTCACTTATGCAGGTTTTTTATTTGGTGAAAATTATCCACTAATTAAAACTTACTTAGATCAAATCAAGTTTTTTGTAAAGCCAATTTTAATTTTAATTTTCTTTTATTTTTTTATAAGAATAATTATTAGATTTTTAAAAAAGAATAGAGCTTAAAAAGGGATTTCGCTCGAACTACTATTGTTAGGGTATTGGTTATTTTCAGATTCTTTGCGAGAACTTAGTAAATTTAACCTGTCTACCCTCACAACTGGTTTATATCTATCTTCCCCAGTATTTTTATCTTTCCAACTATCAATTTTAAAGCTTCCTGTAATTCCAATTAAGGATCCCTTTCTAACGTAATCTGCTGCTATTTGAGCTTGTTTGCCCCATATTTCTAAATTAAACCAGTCGGGTTCCTCATCTCTACTTCTTCTGTTCACTGCAAGAGTAAAATTAGCTACAATGCTTCCTGATTCAAAATATCTGACATCAGGTTCTCTACCGGCTCTGCCAACTAGGTTAATAGTGTTAATTTCCATAATTTTTTTTTTTTATACTACTCATATTTTTAGTTTCTGCTTAAAGTTTTGCGTGCTATTCATAACTAAATGAGAGAATTGTGAAAGCTTAACAAAAAATAGATATATTATTTATAAAAAAGAATTTCTATTGTGATTTTTAACAGATTTAAATTTTCTAGGGACATTGGTATAGATTTGGGGACGGCCAATACCCTTATACATGTATCAGGGAAGGGCGTTGTTTTACAAGAGCCTTCAGTAGTAGCAATGGATTTAGAGGAAGGGACTCCATTGGCTGTTGGTAAAGAAGCAAAGTTAATGCTTGGAAGAACACCCGGCAATATTAGAGCCGTAAGACCACTTAGAGATGGTGTTATCGCAGATTTTGATGCTGCGGAGCAAATGATTAAAACATTTATTCAAAAATGTAACGAAGGCAAGGGTATAGTAGCTCCAAGAATAGTTATTGGTATTCCAAGTGGAGTGACTAGTGTCGAGCGAAGAGCAGTAAGAGAAGCTGGATTAGCAGGAGCTAGAGAAGTCCACTTAATAGATGAACCTGTTGCTGCAGCAATAGGTGCATCATTACCAGTAACTGAGCCAATTGGAACTATGATTGTTGATATTGGTGGTGGTACTACTGAAGTTGCAGTATTAAGTTTGGGAGGAACTGTATTAAGTGAATCTGTTCGAATAGCAGGCGACGAAATAAATGAATCAATTGCCTTGTACCTGAAAAAAGTTCATAATTTAGTTGTTGGAGAAAGAACTGCAGAAGATATTAAGATCAAGATCGGCTCTGCATTTCCAGATGATGAATTTGATAAAACTACTTTAGAGGTGAGAGGTTTACATCTTTTATCTGGTTTACCTAGGTCAGTCACTTTGACCTCAGGAGAAATTAGAGAAGCTATGGCTGAAACACTGAGCAAAATAGTTGAAGCTGTAAAAAGAACCTTAGAGCGAACTCCTCCTGAACTTGCTGCAGATATTGTTGATAGAGGGATTATGCTTGCAGGAGGTGGTGCTTTAGTTAGAGGAATTAATGATTTGTTGAGCGATGAAACGGGAATTTTTACTCACATAGCAGAAAATCCATTGCTTTGTGTAGTTAATGGCTGTGGTGAGGTTCTGGATGATTTTAAAAAACTTAAAAGAGTTGTTGATACTCCAGACTTTATAAGAAACGCGATACGAGATTAATAATATGTTAATTATCCGACGAATTTTTTCTAGTCGTTGGTGGCATAAAAAGAAAAGTTGGATATTTTTTGGAATTTTTTTATGTTTAGTCTTTGTTAGGATTTCAAAAGGATCTCTATATAAAGATTTTTTTTACTTTATTTCAAAGCCTTTTTGGCCTGGTCAATTTCAAAAAGAAGTTATTCTTAATAGCTTAGATCAAGAATCTTTAATAAAAGAAAATCTCCTTAAAAAGGATAATTTAAGATTGCGGGAAATTTTATCTCTTCAACAATCATCCAATAATGACAAGATTTCAGCAGCAGTTATTTCAAGAAAAACTGGAGGTTGGTGGAGACAAATAATTTTAAACAAAGGTTCAAAAGATGGAGTGGAAAATGGTAGTGCTGTTACTGGCCCGGGTGGCTTATTAGGAAGAGTGAACAATACTTCTCTATTAACCTCGTCTGTAACATTATTAACTTCTCCAGAAAGTAAATTAGGTGTGTGGGTTGATAGAAGTCAAATTAATGGACTACTTGTTGGCACAGGAGATGATCATCCTAGCCTAATACTGTATTCAAAAAATGCTGATATTAAAGTAGGAGATTTTGTATCATCTTCTCCTGCAAGTTCTTTATTACCTCCAAATATCCCTATTGGGATTGTCCAATCTATAGATGAGACATTGCAATCAAAAAAAATGGCAAAAATTTTACTTTTGGGAAAACCTCATTTAATTGATTGGGTTCAAATTTTGAGAGTAAATATTTAATGAATAAATTTTTTACAAAAAAATTATCCATAATAAGCTTTATTTTTATCCCAATTATTTTTTTGTGGCACCCTAGTTGGCTTGGATTTTTAGGCGTTCAGCCATATTGGCCGTTATTTTGGTTATTGCCTTGGTCAATGATTAATGGATCAATCAATGGATTAATATTTGGTTTATTTTTAGGTCTAATTTTAGATTCTTTAACTTTAGATAATAATTTTTCTCAAATACCAGGTTTAATTTTTTGTGGATTTTTGTTTGGGAGAATTAAACTGCATAGTGACATTTTGGTGGGACATTTTAGGTATGGTTTAATTTGTTCTTTTGGAAGTTTTTTATGCGGGACTTTTTATCTTTCACAAATTTTGTTTAGAAATTTTTCAGATAGTAATTCTTTAATGTTTATTCCCGGTGTTAAAAATATATTAGCAGAAGTTTTTTTGACAGGTTTTTTTGCTCCTTTTATTTGCTCCCAACTTTTAAGAATGTTGAAATTTTCAAGAAGAAAATTGCATTAATAAATTTCGTCAAGAAGTAAAAATTGTTTAAAAAATTTATATCTTTAAATTATTTAAAAATTTTTTAAACCTGCAGAATATCTCTATGAGGCTTCGTAATGTTATATTTTTAATTGTTAGAATAAATATTCAATGCAATATTTCTTTGCTTTGAAATATCGAGAAATCTTTTTTTACCTATGTCAAAAGCAAGAATTTTGGTTGTTGACGATGAACCAGCAGTTTTGAAGGTATTAGTTACGAGGCTTCAATTAGCTGGATATCAAGTTTATTCAGCCACTAATGGCGAAGAAGCTCTTGAATCTTTTCACAGGGATTCCCCTGACTTAATAGTTCTTGATGTTATGCTTCCAAAAATGGATGGATTTGCTGTGTGTAGAAGAATTAGAGCTGAATCAGTAGTGCCAATAATATTCTTAACTGCTCTAGAGGCTATTTCTGAGAGAGTAGCAGGTTTGGATTTAGGGGCTGATGATTACTTATCTAAACCATTTAGCCCAAAAGAGTTAGAGGCTAGAATAGCTACTATTTTGAGAAGAATGGGCCCAACTGTATCAGTTACTGAAACTAAAGAGGTTCCTTCAGGCAAAGGAGTTATGAAGTTTGGAAGTTTAGTTGTTGATACTAATCGCAGACAAGTTTCTAGAGCTGGAGATAGAATTAGTTTAACTTATACGGAATTTAGTCTCCTAGAATTATTATTTGACGAGCCTGGTAAAGTTGTCCCGCGAGCAGAAATTTTAGAGCAGTTGTGGGGTTATCCTCCTCGTAGAGCTGCAGATTTAAGAGTTGTAGATGTATATGTTGCGAGATTGAGAGGTAAATTGGAACCAGACCCAAGAAATCCAGAATTAATATTAACTGTTAGAGGGATTGGTTACGCTTCTCAGAGAGTTGGCGAAACAGCAACATCTTTGGCAAGTTGAGCCATAGTCTGATAATTTTATTAAATAAAACAAATATATTAAAATAAATTTTGTCTGAAATAAGAGAAGCTCGCTTACAAAAAGCTAATTCACTCGTTAGTCAAGGATTTGCTTCTTACGCACAGAGTTTTCAGGTATCACATTCTACTAGTTTTCTTATTCAAGAATTTGATTATTTAGAAAATGGTCAGGAGGAAGAATTCAGTGTTTCTCTTGCTGGGAGAGTGATGGCAAAAAGGGTAATGGGTAAAATTGCCTTTTTCACAATAAGTGATCAAGAAGGTCAAATTCAGCTCTATCTAGATAAAAGGATTATTAATTTAAATTTAGAAAAACAAAAATTACTTTCTTTTGAAGATATCAAGGAAATAGTAGATATTGGTGATTGGATAGGTGTTTACGGAACAATTAAAAAAACAAATAAAGGTGAGCTTTCAATTAAAGTAGAAAAATGGGAAATGTTATCCAAATCATTACAACCTTTACCAGATAAATGGCATGGATTAACTGATATTGAAAAAAGATATAGGCAACGTTATCTAGATTTAATAGTGAATCCTCACTCTAAAAATGTATTTAAAACAAGAGCAAAATGTATAAGTTTTATAAGAAAATGGCTGGATAATAGAGATTATTTAGAGATAGAGACTCCAATTCTGCAATCTGAAGCTGGTGGTGCTGAAGCTAGACCATTTATAACTCATCACAATACATTAGATATCCCACTTTATCTAAGAATAGCTACAGAATTACATTTAAAAAGAATGGTTGTTGGAGGATTTGAGAAAGTATATGAATTGGGAAGAATCTTCCGCAATGAGGGGATAAGTACAAGGCATAATCCAGAGTTCACCTCAGTTGAAATTTATCAAGCTTTTTCTGATTATGTAGATATGATGAATTTAACAGAAGAATTAATCAAGGATATCGTAGCTGATGCATGTGGTTCTTTAATTATAAATTATCAAAATAAAGAAATTGATTTTTCTAAACCTTGGTTAAGAATTTCAATGAAAGATATTGTCAAAAAATATACAGGGATTGATTTTGATTCTTTTAATGGAGATTTTCTAGCAGCAAAAAAAGCAGTTAAAAATATAAATGTTGATTTCACTAATAAAGTAAATACTATTGGAAGACTTTTAAATGAGGTCTTTGAGCAAAAAGTAGAATCAAAACTTATTGAACCCACTTTTGTTATTGATTATCCTGTTGAAATTTCTCCTTTAGCTAGGCCTCATCTTGATAATAAAGAAATAGTTCAGAGATTTGAATTATTCATTGTTGGTCGAGAGCTGGCAAATGCCTTTAGTGAATTGATAGACCCAGTGGATCAAAGAGAAAGAATGCAATTACAGCAATCTCTTAGAGATGAAGGAGATCTTGAGGCTCACTGTATAGATGAAGATTTCTTAAATGCTTTAGAGATTGGTATGCCGCCTACTGGAGGATTAGGTATAGGCATTGATAGGCTAATTATGTTAATTACTAATAGCGCATCAATTAGAGATGTAATCCCTTTCCCATTGTTAAAACCAGAAATAACTTCCAGAAAAAGTGAAAAGTTACCCTTGAATGAAGTAAAATAGGTAAATTAATCCAATACGAAATTTTTGAAATGAGTGGTGAACGTGTTGGTTTCCGTTTCAAACACGCGGATGCAGTGGTAAAAAGAAATCCTCAAGGCCGATCAAGAAGAGGATGGGTTATTGAACCAGTAGAGCAAACTACAAGTAGGGGCACAAAAATGCCTGCATATAAAATTCGCTGGAGAGACAGTGAGAGGCCTGAGACCGTATTACAACATATGCTAATTGCAGATCCAGATCCTTCCCCACCTCCAAGTTCAGTCAGTTTAGATTCATAGTTTCAATAATTTTGCATAGTACTTTATCTTTTTAGTGCAGAGTTTATTTCTTTTTTTATACTTTTTTGTTTTTCATCTTGACGTTTGTCATGTAATTTTTTACCTTTGCCGATTCCAATAGTTAGTTTTATCCATGAGCCTTTTAAATAAAGAGATAATGGAACAATGGTCATTCCTTTTTTTTCAGAATTGGATTTCATTTTTATAATTTCTTTTTTGTGAAGCAATAACTTTCTATTTCTTAATGGATCATGATTAAAGAAAGACCCCACATTTTTATGTGGTGATATGTGAACATTTAATAATAAGATCTCTCCATCTCTGAATGAACAGTACCCATCCCTTAAATTTGCTTTTCCGTTTCTAATGGACTTTACTTCAGTCCCTAAAAGCTCAATTCCAGCTTCGATTGTTTCAGATATGGCATATTGAAATTTTGCATATCTATTCTCAGCTAGAAGTTTAAAATTATTTTCTTTATTAAAATTTCTTTTAACTTTGTTTGAATTTTTTGCCATTTTAGTTGTAAAAAATCTTTCTACTCAGAACAATTGCAATTAACCTTTCATTATGGCAATTATTTCTTCCAATATAGGCGATAATGACTTTTCTCTTCGTAAAAAAGAGCTTAGGCTAGTTGATTCAAAAATCATTCCAGAAGAAAAGAGAAATAATAATCGGAACTTAGCTCGGCCTCAGACTTTTAAAGAATTTATTGGCCAAGAGCAGCTTAAATCTTCTTTAAAAATAGCTATAGATGCTTCAATTTTTAGAAAAGAACCTCTGGAGCATACTCTTTTATATGGACAGCCTGGTTTAGGTAAGACTACACTTGCTTTTTTGATAGCCCATGAATTGAATACAAAATGTAGGATAGCGACTGCACCAGCAATAGAAAGACCTAGAGATATTGTAGGCTTACTGCTTGGATTAAAAGAAGGTGAAGTTTTATTTATCGATGAGATACATCGCTTAAATAGGTTAACTGAAGAGTTGCTGTATTCTGCAATGGAAGATTTTAGACTCGACTTAACTATGGGAGCTAATAGAGGAGCCCGGTGCAGAACAATTAATCTTCCTAGGTTCACTCTGATTGGGGCGACAACTAAATTAGCCTCAATAAGTGCACCTCTAAGGGATAGATTTGGTATTTCTCAGAAAATTGAATTTTACACATATGATGAGTTAAAACAAATAATTATTAATGTATCCCGATTAAATAATATATATTTAGATGATGAAGCATCTTATGATTTAGCGAAGATATCTCGAGGGACTCCAAGAATTGCTTTAAGATTATTAAGACGAGTTAGAGATTATGCTCAAGTTGTTAAGAAAACTAATAAGATTTCTGTGAATTTAATAAAAAAAGCTCTAAGTTCTTACCAAATTGATGAAAAAGGATTGGATTCTTTAGATAGAAATTATTTATCTTTTCTTAACCAAAACAATAGTAATCCAACTGGCCTTGATTCAATTGCAGCTGGCTTGGGTGATGATTCTTCGATGTTAGAATTTATAGTTGAACCATATCTAATCAAAATTGGTTTCCTCACTAGAACTCCTAGAGGAAGATTACTTACTGATTTAGGAAAAGAATACATTGATTCAAAAAATGATAACTTTTAAAAAAGTTAAGGTTTGTTTTTTATTATTTTTTGTTTTTTTGAATATTTTATATATAGCACCATGCTATTCATTACCTTTGAGAGAGGATTTGTTTAAAAGTGCATTAGATCTAAGTTCAGGCGGAAAATTTAATCTCGCTTTAGAAGAATGGAATAAATATCTTGATTATTATCCTGATGATGCTGCAGGTTTGAGTAATAGAGGAAATGTAAGACTTGTTATAGGTGATATAGAGGGATCAATAGATGACCAGAATAAGGCAATAAGGTTGAATCCTAGTGAAATAGATCCATACATTAATAGGGGAATAGCTGAGGAAGCATTGGGTTTATGGTCGCAAGCGAAAAAAGATTATATGTTCGTTATTTCGCAAGATAGTAAAAATTTCTCTGCATTGTATAACTTGGCTAATGTAGAGGGATCTACATTACATTGGGAAAAAGCAAGAGATTTATTTTCAAAAGCTGCTTTATATAATCCTGGATTTGCAATGGCTAGATCAAGTATGGCTTTAGCAGATTTCCAATTAGGGAACATTGATGAATCTGAAAAAGAATTAAAAAATTTAATTAGACGTTATCCAACTTTTGCAGATGCTAGGGCAGCTTTAACAGCTTTAAATTGGTCTAAGGGTGAATTTGGGAAAGCAGAGAGTAATTGGATAGCGGTAACTGAATTAGATCCTAGATATAGTGATGAAGAATGGTTAAAAAAAATAAGAAGATGGCCTCCACAACCAATTAAAGATTTAATGAAATTTATCGATTTAAAATAAGTAATGAATAGAGATCAGTTTAATAAAAAAATTGATTCGTTTAATGATGAATTAATTAACTTAAGAAGACATATTCATGCACATCCGGAATTAAGTGGACTTGAAAATCAAACAGCGATCTTGATAAGTGGTTTTTTAAAAGAAATTGGTTGGAATGTTAAAGAGTCTATTGGCAGGACAGGAGTAATTGCTGATTTCGGACCCTTAGATAAAGGCGTTATAGGTTTAAGAGTGGATATGGATGCTTTACCAATATTTGAGGAAACTAAATTAAGTTTTTCTTCAAAAGTAGATGGTGTTATGCATGCCTGTGGTCACGATTTGCATATATCGATTGGATTGGGTGTGGCAAAAATTATTAAGGATTTAAAACTAAATTTTGGGACTCGAATAATTTTTCAGCCTGCTGAAGAAATTGCGAGTGGAGCAGGATGGATGATTAAGGATGGTGCAACTAATGGTTTAACCCATATATTGGGAGTTCATGTATACCCAGATTTATCAGTAGGGACGATTGGCATTAAAGAGGGAAGTTTAACTGCAGCTGCTGGAGAACTTAAGGTAGAGATTAAAGGAAAATCAGGCCATGGTGCTCGACCTCATGAAGGAGTTGATGCTATTTGGGTTGCATCTAAAGTTGTCTCGGGAATTCAAGAATCAATAACACGGAAATTAGACCCTTTAGATCCTGTAGTGCTAACTTTTGGGAAAATAAATGGTGGTAATGCATTCAACGTTCTTGCAGAAAAGGTCAATTTAATTGGAACGGTTAGATGCACTAATCGTAAAGTATTTAAAAATATTGGTAATTGGCTCAATGAAAATATTACTTCATTAGCTAATAGTTGCGGAGCTGAAGCAAAAGTAATATTTAGAGAGATCACTCCCGCAGTTAATAATAATTCTGAAATTAATAAAGTCCTCAGAGATTCAGGAATTAAGGTTTTGGGTCAAGAAAATGTTATCGAATTACAAAAACCATCATTAGGAGCAGAGGATTTCGCTGAATTCTTAAATGAGATTCCAGGAGCAATGTTTAGGTTAGGCGTTTCTAATGCAAATGGATGTGCTCCTCTTCATAGTTCTAAATTTGATCCAGATGAAAGAGCTATTGCTGTTGGAATTAAAGTGATAACAGAATCCATAGTAAAATTAAACAATGAAAAAATTAATACAATTGGTAAATGAAAATTAATAAAAGATCTATTTTATCTTTGGTTGCTCCTTTTATGATTCTCATATCTGGTATCGGATTGATATTTAGGGATAATTCCAGGAAGATTTTTTATTTACCTATTGGCTGTATGGGGATTGTAATTATTTTTGAGAGAGTTATAAGCAGACAATTGGATAGGAAAAATATTTTAAAAAAGATAAAGTCTTATCAAAAAGTTAAATAAAATTATTTTATTTATTTTTATGCAATATGAGATGACTATTTTTTAGAAAAGAGCTATTAATAAGATTAATACTAGGGGTGCTAGTAAATTTAACTTAGCTGAGATCATACCCTTTGAACCTGAATCATTAATCTTGATGCAGGGAAGTGGAGTTTTGATCAAACTTTAGTAATAACACTTTTAAAAAATTTGTAAATTATGAGAAGTTCTTGGATTAAGCCTCGCCTTGGGAAAGATAATGTAACTCAGATGAATTTTGCGAGAAACGGATATATAACTGAAGAAATGGATTTTGTTGCTAAAAAAGAGAATCTTCCTTCTTCTTTAGTAATGGAAGAAGTGGCAAGGGGAAGATTAATTATTCCAGCTAATATTAATCATTTGAATCTTGAGCCAATGTCTATAGGTATTGCTTCTAGATGCAAAGTTAATGCCAATATTGGTGCTTCCCCTAATGCAAGTGATATTAATGAAGAAGTAGAGAAGCTAAAACTAGCAGTTAAATATGGTGCTGATACGGTTATGGATCTTTCTACAGGAGGAGTAAATTTAGATGAAGTACGTCAAGCAATCATTCACGAGTCTCCTGTGCCAATAGGAACAGTTCCTGTTTATCAAGCTTTAGAAAGTGTACATGGTTCAATAGATAGACTAACTGAAGACGATTTTCTTCATATTATTGAAAAGCATTGTCAGCAGGGAGTAGATTATCAAACTATTCATGCTGGGCTATTAATAGAGCATTTACCGAAAGTTAAAGGAAGAATTACTGGCATTGTCAGTAGGGGGGGAGGTATTTTAGCCCAATGGATGTTACATCACTTTAAGCAAAATCCTTTATACACAAGGTTTGATGACATTTGTGAGATTTTTAAGAAATATGATTGTACTTTTTCTCTAGGAGATTCATTAAGGCCTGGATGCTTGCATGATGCTTCTGATGAAGCTCAGTTAGCTGAATTGAAGACTTTAGGTGAGCTTACTCGAAGAGCATGGGAACATAATGTTCAAGTGATGGTTGAGGGTCCTGGCCATGTACCTATGGATCAAATTGAGTTTAATGTAAGAAAGCAAATGGAAGAATGTTCAGAAGCCCCATTTTATGTGCTTGGACCATTAGTCACAGATATATCTCCTGGTTATGACCATATATCAAGTGCTATTGGGGCGGCCATGGCAGGGTGGTATGGCACTGCTATGTTATGTTATGTAACCCCAAAAGAACATCTAGGTCTACCAAATGCAGAAGATGTAAGAGAAGGCTTAATTGCTTATAAAATTGCTGCTCATGCTGCTGATATAGCGAGACATAGAGCTGGAGCTCGTGATCGAGATGATGAGCTTAGTCATGCAAGGTATAATTTTGATTGGAATAAACAATTCGAACTTTCACTAGATCCGGAAAGGGCAAAGCAGTACCATGATGAGACATTGCCTGAAGAAATCTTTAAAAAGGCCGAGTTTTGTTCAATGTGTGGTCCTAAGCATTGTCCAATGAATTCAAAGATTTCTGATGAATCTCTTGAGGAGTTAAAAGATAAACTTGAAGAATGTAATACTTCAGTGTAATTATCAATTAGACGTTATAGAATTTCCTTTGTCTTGTTAACTACGTTTTCGACTGTAAATCCAAAATTTTTCATACATTCTCCACCTGGAGCTGATGCACCAAATCTATCCATAGTAATACAAATTCCATCAAAACCTGTATATTTATGCCAACCAAATGAATGGGCAGCTTCTACTACAACTCTCTTTTTCACACTACTAGGTAAAACACTTTCTTTGTAAGAGTCTTCTTGCTCTTCAAAAAGTTCTACACAAGGCATAGAAACAACTCTAATTTTTTTACCTAAGCTTGAAATTTCTTTACTTGCTTCAATGCAAAGATTCAGTTCGCTTCCAGTACCAATAAATATTAGATCTGGTGTTCCTTCGCAATCGGAAACTACATATCCTCCTAGAGCAACTTTGTCGATCGAAGTATTTTCTTGATTTGGCATACCTTGTCTACTTAAACAAAGTGCAGAAGGTCTTTTTCTATTTTGAATAGCAAGCTTATAAGCTCCACTTGTCTCATTTCCATCTCCTGGCCTGAAAACTAGCATGTTAGGCATGGCACGAAGAGAAGGGATAGTTTCAATAGGTTGATGTGTTGGGCCGTCCTCTCCTACACCAATTGAATCATGGGTTAAAACATAGATCACGCCTAGTTCGCTGAGTGCCGAAAGCCTCATTGAACCTCTCATATAATCCGCGAAAACAAGGAAGGTTCCACCATAAGGAATAAGACCACTATTGTGATAGGCAATTCCATTAAGTACAGCTGCCATAGCATGCTCACGTACACCAAAGTGTAAATATCTTTTTTCAGGACTATGAGGTTGGAATGATCCGGTTTCCCCCTTGATATCTGTGTAGTTGGAGTGAGTTAAGTCTGCTGATCCGCCAATTAATTCAGGTAGGTTAGGTCCTAAAGCACCTAAACATATTTGTGAATGCTTTCTGGTAGCTAAACCTTTATCATTAGGAGTATAAGTGGGGAGATCTGAGTCCCAATTCTCAGGTAATTCGCCCTTTAACATTCTTTTCAACTCGGCTCCTTCAGAGGGATATTTTTTTTGATATTCTTCAAATTTAGAATCCCATTCTTTCTCTAAGTTTTCGCCTTTGTTTATTGATTTTCTAAATTGCGCATATACTTCATCCGGTATTTCAAATGGAGGATATTCCCAATTCAGAAACTCTCTAGTTAATGCAGCTTCTTCTTCTCCAACAGCTGCTCCATGAATTCCAGCAGTATCTGATTTATTGGGCGAACCATAACCTATGGTTGTAGAAATTTTTATAATTGACGGTTTGTCTGTAACTAATTTTGCTTTCTCGATAGCTTCAGTTATTCCTTTAACATCATGATTCCCATCTTCAACATGTTGTACATGCCATCCATAAGCTTCGTATCTTTTTAAAACATCTTCGGTGAAAGAAACATCTGTTCGCCCATCGATTGTAATTTGATTATCGTCATAGAGTGCAATTAATTTTCCAAGCTTAAGGTGACCAGCTAAAGAGCAGGCCTCTGATGCGATACCTTCTTGATTACAGCCGTCACCCATTATTACGTAAGTAAAGTGATCAACAATATTGCAATCAGTCTTATTAAATTTAGCTGCTAAGTGAGTTTCAGCTATTGCTAAACCAACTGCATTTGAAATTCCAGCTCCCAGAGGACCCGCTGTAACCTCAACACCCTCAGTTTCGAATGTTTCTGGATGTCCAGGAGTCTTTGATCCCCATTGTCTAAATTCTTTAATATCTTCTATGGAAACTGATTTGTATCCTGTTAAATGAAGCAAAGAATATAGCAGCATACAGCCATGACCAGCTGATAATACAAAACGGTCTCTATTGAACCATTTTGGGTTATTGGGGTTGTGATTAAGAATGTTTTGCCATAATGCATAACCCATAGGAGCACACCCCATGGGTAATCCAGGATGACCACTATTAGATTTATTTACTGCATCTACAGCAAGCATTCTTATACTATTTACACAAAGTGATTCTAATGAAACAGATGCAGCGACCATTGTTTTAAAATAAGTTAAGTTGGAAATAAAGAATTGGTTGTCTTCAATTCATTTTGCTGAAAGCAAGGCAAACATTGTGACCACCAAAGCCGAAAGAATTAGAAAGAGCAACTCCTACTTGAGCTTCTCTCGCGTTATTTGGTACATAATCAAGATCACATTCAGGATCTGGATTGACGTAGTTAATTGTAGGAGGGATAAAATTATGTGTCAAAGAAAGTATACAAGCTACAGCTTCTATACCTCCTGAGCCTCCTAGGAGATGACCTGTCATCGACTTAGTAGAGCTTACAGGAATGAGGTAAGATCTGTCTCTAAAAATAGATTTAATTGCAGAAGTTTCATTTTTATCATTAGCTGATGTACTAGTCCCATGAGCATTTATGTAATCAACTTTTTCAAGGCTAAGACAGGAGTCTTCAATTGCTAATTTGATAGCTTCGGCGCCACCAACCCCGCCTGGTGATGGAGCAGTAATATGATGTGCATCACATGTTGTTCCATAACCAATTATTTCTGCATAAATTTTTGCGTTCCTTTTTTGTGCATTTTCTAAAGTCTCTAAAACAAGAATTCCAGATCCTTCTCCAATAACAAATCCATCTCTTTCTGCATCAAAAGGTCTACTAGCAGTTTGAGGACTATCATTTCTGAACGAAAGAGCTTTGGCACTGGCAAAACCAGCTACTCCAAGAGGCGTAATACTTGCTTCTGCTCCTCCACAGATCATTGCATCTGCTTTTCCAAGTTGAAGTAATCTAAAAGAGTCACCAATTGCATTTGAACCAGCAGCACAAGCGGTTGAAACAGCGGAACTTGGTCCTTTCGCACCCAAAGCGATGGCAGCTAATCCAGTTGCCATGTTTGGAATCATCATTGGGACTGTAAATGGACTTACTCTTTTAGGCCCTTTATGACTCAATATTTGAGCTTGACTTTCCATAGTTAGTAAGCCTCCAACACCAGAACCAATAATCACTCCAATTCTTGATGCATTAGCTTCAGTAATTTCAAGTCCAGAATCATTAAAGGCTTGCTTTGCAGCAATAACTCCAAACTGGGAAAAACGATCCCATCTTTTGGATTCTTTAGCTTCAATAAAATCCTCGGATTGAAGATTTTTTACTTCTGCAGCAAATTTGCAGGGATGTTGTTCAGGATCAAAGAGAGTAATATCTGAGACCCCATTAGTACCCGTTTGAAGACCGACTAAATATTCATCAATGTTATTACCAATTGGAGTTACTGCTCCAATACCAGTAATAACTACTCGATGGAAATTTGGCATTCTTTAATTAACCTTTTTTTTCTTCGATGAATTTTACTGCATCGCCGACAGTTGCGATTCCTTCAGCTGCTTCATCGGGAATTTCAATATCAAATGCTTCTTCTAAAGCCATCACGAGTTCAACGGTATCTAGAGAATCTGCACCTAAATCATTTTGGAAATTTGAATCTGATTTCACTTCTCCTGCTTCAACGCTTAATTGTTCTGAAACAATAGAACAGACTTTTTCGAGGATTTCTTGTGACATAGTTTATGAAAATTACTAATTATCTATATGATTTTATGCCCTAGAGTTAACAAGAGTGAAGCATATCTTAATTTTTTTAATTTCTTTGTAAGACAATAGTATTATAAAACGAGGTTCAAAAGACAATTTTTACATGTCACACGCAGTTAAAATTTACGACACTTGCATTGGTTGTACTCAATGTGTAAGGGCTTGCCCACTTGATGTTTTAGAGATGGTTCCATGGGATGGCTGTAAGGCTGGCCAAATAGCTTCATCTCCTAGAACAGAAGATTGTGTGGGTTGCAAAAGATGCGAAACGGCATGTCCAACAGATTTCTTAAGTATTCGTGTTTATTTAGGAGATGAGACTTCTAGGAGTATGGGCTTAGCATATTAATTATTTGTAGTGCAGTTTTAAGAGAGTCCATGTTTTAATAAATACGCATTTTATTTCAATATAATTGAAAAAAAAATTCGTATGTGTGGAATAGTTGCTGTAACTGGATATAAAAAAGCTTTACCATTATTAATAAATGGTTTAGAAAAACTTGAATATAGAGGATATGATTCTGCAGGTATTGCGATAATAAATTCCGAGACAAATTGTATTTCTTGTAATAAAGCAGAAGGAAAACTAAAGAATTTAATAAATAATCTTAATGATCTTAATATTCCTGGAACTGTAGGTATAGGTCATACTAGATGGGCAACTCATGGAAAACCTGAGGTTAAAAACGCACATCCTCATACTGATAGTTCTGGAACCATAGCAGTTGTTCAAAATGGCATTATTGAAAATTTCCAAGATTTAAAAAATAAATTAGAGAAAGAGGGCATAATTTTTAATTCTGATACAGATACCGAGGTAATTCCCCATCTAATACAAAGAGAGTTAAATACTTTAAGTAAACTTAATCTTGAGAATAATGGTTCAACATTGTTAGTGGCTGTGAGAAATGTAATATCTGATTTAGAAGGATCTTATGCTTTGGCAGTTTTATGGGCTGATGCTCCAACTTCCTTGGTAGTTGCAAGGAGGCAAGCCCCCTTGATTATTGGATTGGGCGAAGGCGAATTTATTTGTGCAAGTGATACGCCTGCTATTGCAAACTTTACGAATATTATTCTGCCTATGGAGGATGAAGAAATAGCTTTATTAACTCCGCTTGGAATTGAAATATATGACTCAAACAACGAGAGACAATATCGAAATCCAGTTTCTTTAAAAGTCTCAGAGCAAATAATGGATAAGATGAATTTTAAACACTATATGTTAAAGGAGATATATGATCAGCCTGGGACTGCAAAAAACTGGTTAGAAAATTATTTAATTAAAAACTTAGATAATGGCCAATATCAAATAAAATATCCATTTGATACAGGGTTTTTTGAATCAATAGAAAGAATTGAAATTATTGCTTGTGGTACAAGTAAACATGCTGCAATGGTGGGAAGCTTTTTGTTAGAACAATTTTCAGGTATTCCTACAAATGTCTTTTATGCAAGCGAATTTCGATATTCACCACCTCCACTTTTGCCAAATACATTAACTATTGGAGTTACTCAATCTGGAGAAACTGCTGATACAATCGCGGCTATCGATATGGAAATTAAAAGGCGTTCTTCAATTGAAGATAAAAAATTTAAACCAAATCTTATTGCAATAACAAATAGAAAAGAGAGTTCCATAGGAAGGCAGGTCTCAAATATAATTGATATCTGTGCAGGAATAGAAGTTGGAGTTGCAGCAACAAAAACTTTTTTTGCTCAATTGCTTTCTTTTTATGGATTAGCAATAAAATTTGCAGAAATCAAAGGTAGTCGAAGCTTAGATGAAATAAATAATTTAATATTTGAACTTATAAAACTGCCTCCATTAATAGAAAATCTTTTAGAGAAACATAATAAATCTTCAGAAAAGCTAGCACATGATTTTTTTAATATTAAAGATGTTATTTTTTTAGGTAGGGGTATCAATTATCCCATAGCACTTGAAGGGGCGTTAAAACTCAAAGAAATTAGTTACATTCATGCAGCTGGATATCCAGCTGGTGAGATGAAACATGGTCCAATAGCTTTGTTAGATAAAAAAGTACCGGTAATTTCCATTGCTTCCCCTGGTGAAGTTTTCGATAAAGTTATAAGTAATGCTCAAGAAGCAAAAGCCAGAGATTCATTTTTGATTGGGATTGCCCCTGAACATAATGGAACTGAAATTTTTGATTATTTAATGAAAGTTCCTTTCTCTAATGAATGGATTTCACCTTTACTTAACATAGTGCCTTTACAATTATTGAGTTACCACATAGCAGCTCATAGAGGATTGGACGTTGATCAACCAAGAAACTTAGCTAAAAGTGTAACTGTGGAATGATGAATTTCTAATAAATTTTTAATTTTTAAATTTATAGCTCTAAAAGTCCATTTGGTGGATTAATAATTAGAAAATTATTTTTTATATCTACCAATGGGACTATTTCTTTAACAAATGGTACGAAAACCTCTTTTTTATTTTTAAATAGTTCAATAATGAGTAAATTATTTTTTTCATTTTCTAAATTTATAACTTTTCCAATTGTTTTTAATTCATCATTTTCAAAAGTCTTGACCTCCAGATTTATAAGTTCCAAGAAGTGGAATTCTTCCTTTTTTAATTTGGGTAGTTTATCAGTCTTTACAAGAATTTTAAATTTTTTCAATTGCTCTGCACGATTTCTCGTATTTATTCCTTGGAGCTTAACTATAAAGGTTCCTTTACCGGGCTGTTTGAAACCAGATATAAGTTCTACTTTTAAAGGAGGTTCATTTTCTTTTTGCAACCATCTCATTCCCGGTTTTAAAAATCTTTCTTCAAAATCACTTAGAGATTTAACTTTTAACTGTCCATTAATTCCATGACATGATGTTATTAATCCAACAGTTAACCATTCATTTTCATTTATCATATATTGTATTAGGAAGAGTATTTTATGGAATTATCAAATAAACCCATACTCCCTGGTTCTTTTGTTGTTGTAAAAGACAATAACTCCATATACAGAGGATATAAAGGGTTTGTACAAAGAGTTACAAAAAAAAGTGCAGCGGTCCTGTTTGAAGGGGGTAATTGGGATAAACTTATAACTTTTCAACTAACTAATCTAGAAATAGTCTGAAAATTAGATTTTACCTATAGTTATAAATTTTTCTATCAAAACTCTAGCTGCATTAGTTTCTGCTTGTTTATGGGACTTGCCGAATGCAGATGATTCTTTTAATCCTTCTATAAATATATCGCATGAAAATCTTTTAGGGTCTCCATTTTTCTTTGAGACTTCAATTATCTTATAGACTGGCAATTCAAAACCTTTACTTTGACACCATTCTTGCAATACTGTTTTAGATTTGAATTTATATGGAGCTTGTAAAAATATTTCTGAATCTTCCTCCCAAATATCATCTAACCAAAGATTTACTTCTTGAATTGAATCAAAGCATTTGTAAACAGCACCTATTAATGCTTCTGTAGCTTCACCAATAATAGTATTTTTTGAATTTTCATCACCAAGAGCTTTAGGTCCTTTGATTATTAATTTCTCAATATCAATTTTTTCCCCTAATTTAGTTAACCATTCATCACTTACAATTTGTGCTCTTAGCTCGGATCTTTGGCCGACACTCATTTTAGGATATTTTTTTTCAATAAAATTAGAAGCAGCTAATCTAAGTACTGCATCTCCAAAAAATTCTAGTGTTTCGTAATTTATGATTTTGTCCTCTGAAGAATGGATAAATGCTTGATTAAAATTTTGAATAACTGAAATATTTTGAGTTCTAATTATTTCAGAAAATCTTTTTGATTTTATATTTAAAGACTTCAAAAAAGAAGTTATTTGATTAATTCTCTTTGCATTAATTATATTTGTCATCTGATTTGAATAATCACAATAATTTAGAAAGCAGGTCATAAGCCGGGTTCTGTTCATCTTAATTAAGATGGGCAATCATCTATCTAGGACTGGAATTACTTCACAGTCTCAAGCGGCGCTTATAAGCAGATTGTGTAATGGTCATAAATCTACTAAGCCTTGCTCCCAGCCGGGGTTTACCTAGCCAACACTTCTCAATGTTGCTGGTGCGCTCTTACCACACCCTTGCACCCTTGCCATACTTAAAGTATTAGGCGGTATGTTTCTGTGGCACTATCCTCACGGTTGCCCGCACTGGGAATTACCCAGCAAGCCTGACCATGTGGGAGCCCGGACTTTCCTCAAGAAAGTTTTATTTTGTTTCCAAAATAAAACTTTCTTGCGATCGCCTCTCCTGCTTTCATTTAGCATAATGCTTAATACTCTAAAAATCATCTATTGGGGCTGTAGCTCAGCAGGATAGAGCAACGGTTTCCTAAACCGTAGGTCGTGGGTTCGACTCCCGCCAGTCCCGTAAAAATAAAAAACTATATGTAGTATGTGTGCAAACTCGCTACTCTCTAGCTAGCGTATAGTTAGTAATAAATCTTTTATGGCTAAGTTGCATGATATGCGTTTGAAGCTCTTAATTCAACAGGAGCATGAACGCATTTCTAAATCCCAACCTAATGATTTAGATCTTTCAATAGTTCAAGCAAGATGTCTGTGCTGGCTTGCTCTGTTAGCGGAAGCTCACGAAGATCAAGCAAATGATGCTGAAAAAAGAGGCGATGCCGAGCAAGCTATGGGATGGTTTGCTGATTCTATGAGACTTAGAGATGTTATTAATTTGGTTACTAGTATTGAGATACCTTTGCCAGATAGTCCAGATTCACTCGATGAAAATGACGAATTGTTGGATGGCCCTACAATTTTGCCCAAATAGTGAGATGATATAAAAAGAATTTCATTTTCTTTTGACTGAAGAACCATGTCAATGCTCTGATTGTCAGAGATTTTATAAAGAGCATGATCGTTTGATTAGAGAATTTCCTACTTTTAAGCAGCAACAAGAATTAAATTGGGCATCTATTCAATCTTTCAGAACTCTTTGTACTAAGGTGACTAATGAGTTGCAGAGAATATTATCTGAAAGAGAATCTAAAGAAAATATCAGCTCAGAAGAAAAACATATTTCTGATATAGAAATTACTGAAGCTTTAGATGAACTTGAAAGTGTTAATGCCTATTTATTTTCAATTGAAGCATTAATGGAGAGGATATTTGATACAAAAGTTTCAAACAATATTGAATCAAAATTTAAAGAAATTGCCAATGAATTAGCTCCAGACCCATTAAATATGGATAGGTTAATTCTGAATAGATTATTTCATCAAACCCCAGATTCACCAGATAAGAAAAATATTAATTAGTTAATTCTTCGACGTCACAAGTAATTTCAACTGGCATTGGAGAAACTTTCCAAATAGATTTACAGTACTCTCTAATAGATCTATCTGAAGAAAAATATCCTGATCTAGCAGTGTTTAATAATGCCATTTTATTCCAAGAATTTTTATTATTCCAGCATTCACTGACCACATCTTGTTTATTTAAGTAGTCTTCAAAGTCAGCCATAACAAAAAATGGGTCATGTCCAGTCAAGCTATTTAATAAAGGTTTAAATAATTCTTTATCACCATTGCTAAAGTGCCCAATTTCAATTAAGTTTATAACTTCTTTAAGCTCAGGACATTTCTCAATAAAAGTTTTGGGAGAGTAATTATTATTTTTTAAATCCATAATTTCACTTTCAGTTTTACCAAAAAGAAAGAAATTCTCTTTTTTTACAAGATCTCTTAATTCCACATTAGCTCCATCCAAGGTTCCAATCGTTAACGCTCCATTCATAGCAAACTTCATATTTCCAGTTCCAGATGCTTCTTTTCCAGCAGTTGAAATTTGTTCTGAAAGATCAGTTGCGGGATAGACTATTTCGCCAAGTTTGACGTTATAGTCTGGTAGAAAAACAACTCTTAATAAACCATCCATATCTGGGTCAGAATTAACTACATCAGCAATACCATTAATAAATCTAATCATCAGCTTTGCCATAAAGTAGCCTGGAGCAGCTTTACCTCCGAATATTATTGTCCTTGGGACTTCGTGCTTGTTTTTACCATTTTTGATTCTTAAATATTGAGCAATAATTTGTAGAGCGTTTAAATGTTGCCTCTTATATTGATGAATTCTTTTTACTTGAACATCAAATAAACTTGATGGATCTACAAGTATGCCAGTTTTTGAATGTATAAAACTAGCTAATTTTCTTTTGCCATTTAATTTTGTTTCCTCAAATTTTTGTAAAAAATTATTATCATCTTTTTTTTCTTCTAACTTTTTAAGAAGTTCCATATTTGTTATCCAATTTGGACCAACTTCTTCTTCTAAAAGGTTAGATAATGATGGATTAGATAGGGCAACCCATCTTCTTGGAGTAACCCCATTAGTAACATTTGTAAATTTTTCAGGCCATAAAGCTGCGAATTCAGGAAGAAGTTGTCTTTTTATTAGATCAGAGTGAAGAGCTGCAACTCCATTTATATGATGTGCTCCAATTGTAGCTAAATGTGCCATCCGAACTGATTTGGATCCTTCTTCATCGATTATTGAAAGTTTTTGAAGAATCTTGTCATCTCCAGGATAACGTAGTCTTAATTGTTGTAAAAATCTCCAGTTAATTTCATAAATAATTTCAAGATGACGAGGAAGAAGATCATTAAATAAACCTAAATCCCATTTCTCTAAAGCTTCTGGCAGCAATGTGTGATTGGTATAAGCAACTGAGGAGGTTGTTATGTTCCAAGCTTTATCCCAACCTATTTGATATTGGTCAATCAGAAGTCTCATTAATTCCGCAACAGCAATAGCAGGATGAGTATCATTCAATTGAACTGTCCAGTGCTTAGGGAATTCTGTTATTGATATTGATCTTTTTTCAAGACTTCTCAACATATCCTGAAGAGAACAACTTACAAAAAAGTGTTGTTGTTTAAGTCTTAATCTTCTACCTTCGTCAGTTCCATCATTTGGATAGAGAACTTTTGAAAGAGTTTCAGATGCAACTTTTTCTTCTACTGCACCATAATAATCACCAATATTGAATGCATAAAAGTCAAAACTTTCTGTTGCATCAGCTCTCCATAATCTTAATCTGTCACATGTATTGACTCTGTATCCTAAAACTGGAACATCATGAGGTACTCCAATAGCATGTTCTGAGGGAATCCATCTTGATCTGTAATTTCCTTTATTATCTCTGTAACTTTCAGTTCTGCCTCCAAAACCAACAAAACATGATTCGTCGGGTTGTGGAAGTTCCCATGGCCATCCCCCTTTTAACCACTTGTCAGTTACTTCAACTTGCCAACCGTCTCTAATTAACTGATTAAATATACCAAATTCATATCGAATACCATAACCAACTGCTGGAACCTGAAGAGATGCTAATGATTCCATATAACAAGCTGCAAGTCTGCCAAGCCCACCATTCCCTAATCCAGGCTCTTCTTCAACTTCAAGAATTGTTGACAATGATTCAATGCCGAATCTTTTCAAAGCATCTTCTGCCTCCTGAGTAATTCCAAGATTGAGAAGATTATTACTTAATTGAGGGCCTATTAGAAATTCTGCTGATAAGTAGGCGACAGTTTTTTGTGGTTTTTTTCTTATGACTTCTTGGCTGGCTAAATATCGTGTCATTAGCCTATCTTTTACTGCATAACTTAAAGCCATGTACAAGTCGTGAGGACTTGCAGAAGTTGCTAACTTTCCAAGAGTATAAAAAAGATGGGCAGTCATTCCTTGAAAAACAGCATCAGAATCCATTCCAGCTTTCTCAGGATCTAAATAGCAGCCTGGGGTAGGCAAACGTAGATCAAAGGGTTCGTTGGTATTCATTGGATTAGCCATATAACAGACGATAGCCATTTTTTAGAAAATTTCTTTGTAGTAACTTCAGATCCACACTTGTTGAGTATTTTTGCTTTTTTCTTACATATTTCTTAAAGTGGGCCCTTAATAAACTATCTTCCAATTAGGTAGTTTATTTTTTCTCTCATTTCAAATGTATTCTTTACTTGCTGAATTAAGTGCACATGATTTAGAAGTTGCCGAAACTTTGATAGGAGTTATAAGATTTCTATTGATATTTTTAGCTGCAAGAGCATTAGCAGAAGTATTAGTAAGACTAAGTTTGCCAACCATAGTAGGCGAGCTTCTTGCAGGGGTCGTAATAGGGGCCTCAGGATTTCATTTGTTGATACCGCCTTCAGCTGGAACTGAATTAAATGAGGGACTTATAAATGTTATTAGCTCATTAGCGTCTATTCCCCCAGAAGCTGTACCTGAAGTTTACTTCGAAAGTTTTCCATCTCTCCAAGCAGTAGCAACTCTCGGGTTATATGCTCTTTTATTTTTAACAGGATTAGAAAGTGAGTTAGAGGAATTAGTTGCTGTCGGAGCTCAGGCATTTACTGTTGCTATGGCTGGTGTAATTTTACCGTTTGCATTTGGAACTCTTGGATTAATGTTTATTTTCCAAGTAGATCTAATTCCAGCAGTTTTTGCGGGAGCATCTATGACAGCAACCAGTATAGGAATTACTGCAAGTGTTTTCGGTGAGTTGGGATATTTAAAAACTCGAGAAGGACAGATTGTCATTGGAGCAGCTGTTTTGGATGATATTTTGGGTATTGTTATTCTTGCAGTTGTAGTTGCACTTGCTGCCGGAGGTTCTTTAGAAATTGCACCTATAGTTAAATTAGTTGCAGCAGCTGTAGTATTTGTTATTGCTGCTATTGCATTAAGTAGAACAGCTGCCCCAGGTTTTGATTGGTTATTAGATAGATTAAAGGCTCCTGGAGCCGTAGTGGTAGCTTCTTTTGTGATACTTGTGTTGTGTTGTTTTGTCGCAACAGCCATAGGCTTGGAAGCAGCTTTAGGTGCTTTTGCAGCTGGACTAATTCTTAGTAGTTCTAAAAATAATCACGCAATACAACAATCCGTTTTACCTTTAGTATCCTTATTCGCAACTATTTTCTTTGTATTAGTGGGAGCTGGAATGGATTTATCAGTTATCAATCCACTTGATCCAACAAGTAGGTCAGCACTTGTAGTTGCTGGTTTTTTATTAGTTGTGGCGATTATAGGAAAGATTGCAGCAGGATGGGTATTCTCAAGTGATAAACCTACAAATAGATTAGTTGTTGGTTTGGGTATGATGCCTAGAGGAGAGGTTGGTTTAATTTTCCTCGGACTAGGGACAAGTGCTAAGTTGTTAACTCCCTCTCTTGAAGCAGCTATTTTATTAATGGTTATTGGAACCACGTTTCTTGCACCTGTTCTCTTAAGAATTGTTTTAAAAGATAAGCCCCCAAATGATGGCAATAAAATTTCAGATGATGTTGCAGCTGATCCTGTGGGTCTTCTTTAGGAAATAAGTTTATTAGAATCAACCAAAATATGATTTTCAATAAATGGAAAAGACAGTTCTAATAAATAGTGATGTAAATTATGACTGGAATTTTTTAAATTACCCAATCCATACTGTTTCTGCTAAGCCTGCGAAAACATCAAAAGAATGTGCAATTTTATTAATTCATGGTTTCGGAGCCTCCACGGATCATTGGAGATTTAATATTCCTATTTTGAGTACCAAATACGAAGTTCATGCTATGGATCTACTTGGTTTTGGAAAAAGTCCTAAGCCTCAAGATGTTGAATACTCAGGATCTTTATGGAAAGACCAAGTTGTAGCTTATGTAAAAGAGAAAATTAAAAAACCTACAATTGTTGTTGGGAATTCATTAGGTGGTTATGCAGCATTAGCAGCTGGTTCAGAATTAAATGAACTAAATGCAGGAGTGATATTACTTAATGCTGCGGGATACTTTAGTGAAGAAAAAACTACCAAAAAGAATATGTTGCAAACTTCTATTGAAACAGTTGCCGGCATATTTTTGAAAAATATTGTTCTTCAACGTTTGATTTTCGAGAATATGAGAAATCCAAAAAATATTAAAAAAACTTTGAATCAAGTTTATGTTGATAAGAAAAACGTTGATGATTTTTTAGTTGAGTCCATAAGAAAGCCTTCGCTAGATTTCGGTGCTTTTAATGTTTTTAGAAGCGTATTTAACCCATCAGGTCCCCAGGGATTGCCGTTGGATAAGTTGTTCGCAAAACTTGATTCACCATTATTACTGCTCTGGGGAGGAAAAGATCCTTGGATGAATACTCCCAAAAAAAGAAATCTTTATAAAAAATTTACACCAAAGAATACAAAAGAAATCATTCTTGAAGCTGGACATTGTCCTCATGACGAAATACCTGAATTAGTTAATCAGCATATTTTGGATTGGGTTGATTCTCTTTAAGTAACAATTGTGCAAATTAAATTATCTAATAAAGACCAAAAAATTTTTGTCTTTCAATTAGATAAAAATAACTACATTAAATTTTGTCCTGAGAGAGGGGGTTTTATTACAAATTGGATTTCGGATGGTAAAGAGATACTTTATTTCGATGAAAAAAGATTTATGGATAAGACAAAAAGTATTAGGGGAGGCATTCCTATCTTGTTCCCCATTTGTGGAAATCTCAATACCTCTAGTTCAGTATTTGGAAAAGAGTATTTGCAACTAACACAACATGGTTTCGCTAGGGATTCGCAATGGCAACACTCTTTTAATGAAAATGAAAAATCTTTATGCTTATTTTTAAATGAATCTAAAAAAACCAAACAATATTATCCTTTCGATTTCGAACTAAGAATTTTAGTTACCTTAAAAATTAATTGTTTAGAATTTGAAATTACAATCCATAACAAAACAGATTTTGCTATGCCTATGAATTTTGGTTTGCATCCTTATTTTAATGTTTCAGATTTCAAAAATTTGGAGTTTATTGATAATCCACTTAATTGTCAGGATCAAGAAAGAAATACTATAAGTAATACTTTGGATGAATTAAACAAAATTAATTTAGGAGTTGATCTACTTATGTATACTTCCGGTAGAAGCTCTTTTCGAGATAAAGTTTTTAAAAGAGAGGTAACTTTAAATCATCCATATCCTTTTGATTTAGGCGTTATTTGGAGTGATCCTCCAAGAAGAATGATTTGTCTTGAACCTTGGACTAGTCCAAGAAATTCTTTTGTTGATGGATTTAGAAAATTTATGATTCCTTCAAATGATAGTAAAAGGTTTAATGCCTCAATACAAATAAAATCTCTTAAGTAATTGTGCAATACTTATGAAATTTGTCGTTATAGATGATGATCCTACTGGCTCTCAAACTGTGCAAGATTGCTTGTTACTGCTTAAATGGGACTGTCCAACTTTAGTCAAAGGTTTTGAATCTAAATCTAATTTATTTTTTATTTTGGCTAATACAAGGTCACTTTCGGAAAATGATGCGAAATTAACAATAAAGGAAATTTGTGAAAATCTGAAGACTGTAATTGCTTCTAAAGCCTATAATGAAGAAATTATTTTTATAAGTAGAGGAGACTCTACTCTACGAGGTCATAACTTTTTAGAGCCAAGTGTCCTAAATAGTCGCTTAGGTCCTTTTGATGCTACTTTTCATATTCCAGCTTTCATAGAGGGTAAAAGATTAACAATTAATGGATCACATTTTGTTGATAAAACCCCTATTAGTGAAACAATTTTTGCAAAAGATAAAATTTTTGGATATGAGACAAGTAAAGTCAAGAATCTTTTATTTCAACAGAGTAAATCGGAAATAAATTTTGAAGATATTCAAAATCTTTTATTGTCAGATATCGAAATGCTAAATGATGAAGAAAATAATATTGTTTTTAAAAAACTAAAGAACTTGAAGAATAATAAACATGTAATTGTAGATGTAGAAAATTATTCTCAACTAAAAAAATTTTCTTTAGCAATTAAAAAATTAATTAAACAAAAAAAATTCCTTTTTCGAACTGCAGCAAGTTTTATAAGTTCAATTTCTGAGAAAAAAAGTGTCTCTAAGGGTGAACTATTTTTTTCTAATTTAAGAATAAAAAATAAAGAAAAGAGTTTTCTTCCAGGACTGATAATTGTTGGATCTTATGTAGAACTTTCAACAATACAATTGAATAATTTATTAGAGATAAGTAATTTCAATCCAGTTGAATTAGATGTTTTTGAATTCTTTAACATCACTTCATCAGATAATAATAAGAAGCGAAGGAATTTGTTTAAAAATAAATTTTTGAAGGAAATTAGATTTTCTTTTGAGAAGGGAAAAACTCCTGTTTTGTTTACATCAAGAAAATTTATGTCCTTAAATTCTTCTGAAATAGTTAATTTTTATAATTTACTTGCTTGTTTTATTGCTGAATTAGTAGCAGATTTGAAGTATGAAATAGGATATTTGATTTCAAAAGGTGGAATAACAACAAATTTAATTCTTAGTAATGGACTTAATGCAGATTATGTTTATCTTGAGGGACAGATTTTAACAGGAATTTCGGTGGTGACTTATAACTTAAAAAATGACAAAAAACTCCCGATTGTTACTCATCCTGGAAACATTGGCACTAAAGATTCATTGGTTAATATTTGGAAAGTTTTTGAAAATAAAAGTAATTTTTAAAAATTAGAAATTTGATATAATTTCTTCAGCAAAACTGCTGCAGGATAAGGGTTCTACTTTTGGTTCCATTAAACGTGCTAGATCATAAGTGACTTTTTTTTGCTCTATTGCTTTACTTAAACCATTAGTAATTAAGTTAGCTGCTTCATCCCAACCAAAATATTCAAGCATCATTACACCACTAAGAATTACTGAGCCAGGATTAATCTTGTTTAAGCCTGCATGTTTTGGAGCAGTACCATGCGTAGCTTCGAAAATTGCTGCATTATCTCCAATATTTGCACCAGGAGCCATACCTAGACCTCCAACAATTGCCGCAGCTGCATCAGAAACATAGTCTCCATTAAGGTTTAATGTTGCAAGTATTGAATATTCTTGAGGTCTAGTTTGAATTTGTTGAAATATACTATCAGCTATCCGATCATCAACAAGAATAAGTTCCTTCCATTTTCCATCTCCGTGAGAATTTGATATTGATGCAATAACTTCTTTAATTTCTTCGCAAATGAATGCTTTTTTGTTATTTGTAAGCTTGTCAAAACCTGGTTCAATTTTTCGAGCATTATTTTCAATTGTAATTTCTGGATTTTTCTGAATATTATCTAAAATCCAACTTTCTCTTTCTGTAATGCAATCTTCTCTAAATTCATCTACGGCTAATTCATATCCCCAATCTCTAAATGCACCTTCTGTATATTTCATAATATTTCCTTTATGTACAAGAGTCACATGCCTTTTATTGCCCGATAATCTTTTAGCATGTTCTATAGCTTTTCTAATATGCCTTTGGCTACCAGATTTACTAACCGGTTTGATGCCAATACCTGATCCGTTTGGTATAGATCTATTTTTTAAATTTTTACTTTTTGGTATGACAACGTTATTTAAGTGATTAATTAATTCAAGACAATTATTATCCTCTGCTTCCCATTCAATTCCCATGTAGATATCCTCAGTATTTTCTCTATAAACGATAACGTCTAAATTTTGGGGATTTTTGTGAGGGCTTGGAGTTCCTGAATAATATTTGCATGGTCTAACACAGCTATATAAATCAAAGATTTGCCTTAATGCAACATTAAGAGATCTAATACCTCCACCGATGGGAGTCGTTAAAGGACCTTTGATGGCTACACCAAAGTGTCTGATTGCTTCAATAGTATCTTGAGGAAGATAGTTATATGTTCCATAAAGTTCACAAGCTTCATCGCCTGCATAGACTTTAAACCAATTAATTTTTCTTTCATCTCCATAGCTTTTTTTAATCGCTGAATCAAGAACTATTTGAGTGGCAGGCCAAATATCAACTCCAGTGCCATCACCCCTAATAAATGGAACAATTGGATTATTAGGAACATTAGGTTTGCCTTGATTAAAAGTTATTATCTCGCCTTCATTAGGTAAAATTAATTTTTCAAATTTTGGCATAGCATTGAATTAATAAAAGATAACTCATTGAAGTTCCTCGTATTGTAATTTGCGATGAGTTATTTTCTTTAAAACCTAGAAATTTATTGTTCAAATGTGAATAGAGAATACTTTATTGATCAGCATTTCAACATCTTTATTAAAAGAAAAAGTAGTTAATAAGCAAGTTAAAGCAAATTATGTCATTTTCAAAAAAATACTCAGCTATTTATGAATGCTAGTTCAAATGTTAGTAATGTTGAAATAGCTAATAAAATTGCTTCTACTGCAGCTTTGTTTCGGAAATATTTTCCAGATGCAAGCGTAAACTTTAGTCCCTGGGACAATTCAAATCATGAATCCATGAGAGATACTATTGATTTTGCGTTTCATTTCCCTGGTTGGAGTCCTCTTATTGAATGTAGAGCAATACTCTTACAATTAAGAATTGAAAATGATAATAATGACAGAGTCCCAAAATTGTTGGGGATAATAATGCGAGGTATGATTGTTCCCTCCGAGAGATGGAGAGTGGCTACCATCGGTGATTGGGAAATGACTGGCACTCATCTACCCCAAAAGGAACAAAAAGATAACCTTTTTTTGGTTTGTAAAGAACTTTATAAGCTATTCTCTACAACATCCGCTGGTAACAAAAATTAGCTGTTTTATGTGTTTTCCTTGTAGATTAAATACACTTACAAAATAATTCAAAATATATGGCAGTCGCTCTTGCAGGACAATTAAGAGAGGGGACAAAAAAATCCCACACTATGGCAGAAAATACTGGCTTTGTCGCTTGTTTTTTAAAAGGAGTTGTTGAAAAAAAATCTTATAGAAAATTAATTAGTGATTTATATTTTGTTTATGAAGCTATGGAAGAAGAAATTGAAAGACTGGTCAATGAGGAACATCCCGTAATAAAACCTATAGGTTTTAAATCATTATTCAGGAAAGAAACTCTTGTAAATGATCTTAAATTTTATTTTGGTGATAACTGGAAGAATGAAATTAATATTTCTCACTCAGCAAAAGAATACGTTGAAAGAATCCGAGAGGTCGCAAAAAATTCACCTGAGCTACTGGTTGGTCACCACTACACTCGCTATATAGGAGATTTATCCGGGGGGCAAATTTTAAAAAGAATAGCAAAAAAAGCATTAAATTTGCAGGGCAATGATGGTTTAAATTTTTATGAGTTTGAATTAATTGCTGATGAAAAGAAATTCAAGGAAGAATATTCCCTTACTTTGAATAAACTTCCAATAAATCAAAAGACTGCTGATCAAATTATTGATGAAGCTAATCAAGCTTTTACCTACAATATGAAAATGTTTAAGGAGCTTGAAGGTAACTTGATTGCTGTTTTAGGCAAGATTGTATTTAATTACATTACAAAAAAAGTAAGGAAAGGAAGCACCGAGACCTAGGAATTTATGTTTGATTCATTAGTTGATTTCCTTAAAACCAATATTGATGAACTAAATGGTCATGAAGTACAAATATCTAACGAATTTAAAGAACATCACAACGAAGACTCAAAATATATCATTAAAAATTGGCTTTTTTCATCTCCCGAATATAGAAAGTGGCGAATAACAAGATTAGATGGTGGCAAAAAACTGCAAGTGTTTAATACTGTCGCATATCCAAATTATGATAGTGAAATGCCTATTTTAGGAGCTGATGTTTTATGGTTTGGAACTTCTCAAAAGTTATTGGCAATACTTGATTATCAACCTTTAATTCAAGAAGGCAAGTATCTTGAAAAATATTGTTCAAGTTTAGGAAGTATTAAGAAAAAATATTCTGCATTTGATAATAATAAAATGAAGAACATATATGATTCAAAAAAGTATTTTTCCCCATGGGTGATTATATGTAGGGGAAATAAATTAAATCTAGATAGAGATTTAAATAATATATTCCATTCATTTGTAAATAATTATTTGAACATTTATAAATCGAATCCAGTTAATCAATTTTTAAATGCAGCGGAAATTAAGATTAGTCAAATTAAATATGATAAGTACAGTTTTGAAAAAGACCCTGCAGATAAATTGTTTAAATCTTTTTTTGGAGAAAGATGGACAAAAAAATTTATCAATAAATTTCTTTTTACATTAAATAATGAGATTATTTATTGAATGTTAATACAAGATACCATTTTTTATAGGCCAGATTGGAGATGGCATAATTTTCTAAAATATTTAATTAATAATTTAATTAAATATAACTGTTTAGAAAAGATAATACCCTCGGAATATTCTTGTAAAGATTCCACTTATGGTTCAAAAAAATCAAAAAAAAATGTGAATCTCTTTACTTGGGGTGTAACGCATAAAAAAAGAATTCAATTCGCTAGAGCAGTGTGTATAAATAGTCCAAATTATTCTGTTTTAAATTTTTTAATTATTCCTAATACTATTTATAACGTCCCATTCTTTGGGGTAGATTTTGTTTCTCTACCTAATAGTCATTTATTAGTATTAGATTTTCAGCCTTCATTAAAAATAGAAAATCAATACAATAATGAGTTATTAGAAAAACTCATAAAACTCAAAAATCATTGTCATTCATCAATCCCATTAGCTGAAAAAATGCCTGCAGATGTAGCTAGATTTTTTTCTCCAGGAGTAATCTGGTCAAAATTACCAAAAGAAGAAAGAAGTGATTTTTTAATTGCTAATCATCTTTATACCTCATTTAAGGAATATCTTGATTTGTATTTGGAAATTCTTTTCGAAAGAAGAGAAGTCAATATGGAACTGCAAAAAGAATTAATAAATGGTCAAAGTAATTATTTGAAATATAGAAGAGATAACGATCCAGCAAGACCAATGTTGTCGAGTTTGTTTGGTAAAGAATTTACAGAATCTTTAATTAAAGAAGTTTTATTTACTACTTAAAAGTTTTATAATTTGTTGAAATTTGAAATCATATGAAAAAAATTTCTGTTCTTTTTGTATGTTTGGGGAATATTTGTAGGTCTCCTGCAGCAGAAGCTATTTTTATAAGTCTACTTGAAAAGAATGGATTAACCGATGGCTTTATTGTTGATTCTGCTGGAACTGGGAGTTGGCATATTGGGAAAAAAGCGGACTCTAGGATGAGAATTGCGGCAGAAAGAAGAGATATAAATATCTTAAGCAGGGCTCGCCAAATTACTAGCAAAGATTTTGAGCAATTTAACTATATTCTTGCAATGGACGACTCAAATTTTAGAAATATTCAAGATCTTAAAAATAGAACAGCTTCAACTGATTTCGCATCTATTAAAAAAATACAAGATTTTAGGTCTGTTTTTAATGAGCAAGAAGTTCCTGACCCATATTTTGGAGGTGATGAGGGCTTTGATTATGTCCTTGATATTTTAGAGGACTCTGTAAACGGTTTTTTGGAAAGTATTTCTTGAATTTATTTGATCTCAGTCTCTTTAGGAATTTTGTCATTATAAAGATCAATAATTTTATCCACTACCTCATTAATTGAATATCCATCCGAAATAATTTCTATTGCGTCATTAGCTTTTATTAGAGGTGAAATTTCCCTATTGGAATCTTCATAATCTCTTTTCTTTATGAGTTCCTTTAATGTATTAAGGTCTATTTCTTGTGAATCTTTACTATTTTTATCAGATTTTCTTCTTTTTGCTCTTTCATCGATGCTAGCAGTTAAAAATATTTTAAGTTCTGCATGAGGAAAAACAGTAGTTCCTATATCTCTCCCCTCAGCTACAAGACCGCCAGATTTCCCAATTTTCCTCTGTTCTTCTACTAAGAATTTTCTTACTTCTTTTATCGCGGAAATTTTAGAAACGATGGAACTTATCTTTTGCGACCTAATTTCTTCAGTAACACAGTAGTTATTAACATAAACATCCTGATGTGATTTTGTATTCGACTTGAAAAAAATAGATATATCTTTAAGAGTATTATGTAATTCTTTTTCTTTTTTATAATCAATACTTTCTTTTAATATGAGCCAACTCAATGCCCTATACATTGCCCCAGTATCTAAATATAAAAGTTTAAGTTTCTTCGCTATTAACTTTGTTACAGTACTTTTACCTGAACCTGCAGGACCATCAATTGCAATAATCGGCCTTCTTTTCATTAGAAAAACGTGATCAATTAATCTTGTCTTTCCACATCTTATCGCACCAGCAAGTAACGAAATATTATCCTCAAATCTTGCTTTTTGGAGAGTATGAGGGTGTAAATGTTCTAAATATTCAATTGAAATTTTTTTTGCTGATAGCTTTTTAATTATTTCGTTTAAATTGATCTTTTTTTCTTGTTGAAAAATTTTTTTTGCTTCTAATAACTCACTTGAAAAAAAACTAATCAATTTTCTATCGTTTTTTGATAAATGTACATTTCGTGAACTTAAAGGAATCCCATCAAAATCTCTTTGTGTAGGAATAGATTTAATAGCAACATTTAATTTATTTGTTAGGACAAGATTTTTTAAAATTAAAAGTTGTTGCCAATCTTTTTCTCCTAAGTAAAGATTTTTTGGCTTGATGAGTTTAAGTAATCTATAAACAACTGTACAAACGCCATCAAAATGTCCAATTCGATTTAATCCACATAATACAGAGGATAATTCTATAGGAGCTTTTAGAAATTTTATTTTTTTATTATTCGGAGGATATATATCTTCATTACTTGGGATGAAGACGGCATCTGCTCCATTTGAAAAGGAGATTTTTATATCATTATCAATTGTTTTAGGGTAATTCTCTAAATCTAACTTGTTATCAAATTGAAGTGGATTAATAAAAATACTTACCAAATTAACATTAGAATTGTCATTTTTTGCTGTTGATATTAGTTTTATGTGTCCATCGTGAAGGTTACCCATTGTTGGAATGAAGTTAATTTCACTATTTATATTTCTCCTCCAATTTTCTATTTCTTCAGTTTTCCTTATGATTACTTTCTTCACTTTGTTTTTAAATAAATCTATTTGATAAATAATTACTGGACAAAAGCAATCTTAGGAGGAATATCTATATAGGGAAAGTCTATCATTTTTATTTCATGGATTACAAAACATCAGGTGTTGATATAGAAGCTGGGCGAGAATTTGTTTCCGAAATTAAACAGGCAGTTGAAGGAACTCATACATCTAATGTGATTGAGGGTATTGGTGGGTTTGGAGGTTTGTTTAGAATTCCTATCGATAGTTTGAAAAAACCAGTTCTTGTTTCAGGAACTGATGGTGTTGGAACAAAATTAGAATTAGCCCAAAGTAAAAACTTTCACTTTGAGGTTGGTATTGATTTAGTTGCTATGTGCATGAACGATATCATTACTAGTGGAGCAAAACCTTTATTTTTTCTGGATTATATTGCTACTGGTAAGCTTGATAAAAAACAATTATTGAAGGTTGTTCAGGGAATTGCACATGGCTGCGGAGAAAATAACTGCTCATTACTAGGCGGGGAAACTGCTGAAATGCCTGGATTTTATTCAAAAAATAAGTATGATCTTGCAGGATTTTGTGTTGGAATAGTTGATGAGGATAAGCTTATTAATGGTAAAAAAGTATCCGAAAATGATTTAATAATTGCTTTAAAAAGTAATGGAGTTCATAGCAACGGCTTTAGTTTAGTAAGAAAAATTATTCAAAACAATAATCAAATAGATAAAGAATTTGAAAAAGTTTCTCACTTAAATTTTTATGATGAGTTATTAAAACCTACAAAAATTTATAATAATGTGATTAACCAAATATTATCTGAAAATATAGAAATTAAAGCAATGTCTCATATTACTGGAGGAGGAATTCCAGAAAATTTACCAAGATGTATGCCTTCTGATTTTATTCCTTATATCAATACCAGTTCTTGGGAGATTCCTATTTTATTTAAATTCCTTAAAGAGAAAGGATTGATTCCTGAAAAAGATTTTTGGAATACTTTCAATCTTGGTGTGGGATTTTGTTTAATTATTGATAAACAATTTAAGGACGCGATATTAAGTATCAGTAAAGATCATGACATCGATAGTTGGGAAATTGGAAAGATAGTTCGAAAAAATGATTCAACAATTAGTAAATTTTTGCCAGAAATTTTAACTTAAATTTTTTTATCTTTTTCAAATGAGTTTTAAAAATTATTTTTTATACCCAAATGAAAAAGTTAGGTGTAATATAATAAAATCACCGCCGAATTATATCGGAAGTTTAAGTATTAAGATTTAACATTTTATTCAATGCCCTTTGCAAATAATCAAAGAATTACACGTAGACGTAGTTCAGCTGGCCCTACTCCTCCCAAAAGACCAATAGGCAATAGTTCTGAATCAATTGGTAGACAGGCTCAAGGACCAAGACCAACTTTCTTGACACTAAGGGATCATGGGAAAGTTTTTGTCGCTGATTTACCTAATTTGTCCGATGGTCAATTAGCACATATTAGTAAAGAAGCTAATGAAGTTTTAAATAGTTTGGAAAAAAGACTTAGTGATCTCGAAAATGAACCTAATAATAGTAATCCTGAAAATGATACGCTGATAAAAGCCTCTACCAAAAGAGATGTCACGCTGAGGTTTATTAAATCAATAGAAGAAGAACAAGAACATAGAAAGAATAATCCTGCTTTACGAGATGCTGCATCTGAATCGTTACCGAGAACTTTTCTTGAGGTTGCTAGACATAGATTGCCTGGAGCAACTTTTGATTCACTACTTCGAGAGGCTCTTGAAGCTTGTGCAGTTGATGAGAGTACTGAAGAAAATCAAGTTATTGATGAGCCTAAAGAAACTGTAAAAATTATGGATATACCCTCTTCCAACACAAATGCTTCACTTGTTGTTAGTATCGATTCAAGTGATGATTCCAAGAATGACTCTATTTGATTCAACACAAGAGTTAATAAGTTTTAAAGACCAAAATAATTCAAAAATTCACCTTTCTACTGAGAATGATCCCATTTTATGCAATCATTGCAAAAGGACCGCATCAAATGGAGTTAGATGTTTAGGAATGTGTGTAGCAGATAATGATTACTAAAATAATTAAAGTTTAAATATAAATAATCTGATGAAAATAATTAATAAATTCATTTAATTTTATTTTATTTATCAATAGATATAATGTATTATTTGTCCATAATAAAGAAAAGATTATTTTTCTATATATAAATAAGTAATTGAAACTTTATACCCTTTTTCTGAAATTGAAGTTCTTCGAAAACTTCATAATTAAATGCGTAAAAAAATTCAATAAGGCGGCACCCAGATTCGAACTGGGGATAAAGGATTTGCAATCCTCTGCCTTACCACTTGGCCATGCCGCCGAAAAAGATTCAATTGAGTCTCTTTATGATCTTAACAGTAAGGTGTCTCATTCTCTATTATTTATATGCAATGGTCATGGAGAAGATGTAATCGCATCGGAAATAATAAAAAGATTACTAAAAAAAATAAAAAATAAAAATATTGAAGTTTTGCCATTAGTAGGAAATGGAGATGTATTTAATTCCATAAAATCAAAGAATTTTCGTAAAATAGGTCATTTAAATGAGCTTCCTAGTGGAGGTTTTAGTAATCAAAGTTTGAAGGGATTTGTGCTTGATTTATTTGCAGGATTTTTAATCGATAATTTAAGAAATTTTCTACTTGTAAAACAAAAGTCAAAACATAAATCCAAAATTATCGCAGTAGGTGATTTCTTGCCATTACTTTACGCTTGGAGTTCAGGATGCGAATTCAGTTTCATTGGAACTCCCAAAAGTGATCATACTTGGAGTAGCGAGCCAGGTTGGGCTTTAAGCGATTTTTATCATAAGTTGAAAGGTTCTGAATGGGATCCGTGGGAAATGTTTTTAATGAAATCTCCAAGATGCAAAAATTTAATTATGAGAGATAAAATTACGGCTAAAAATTTGAATAAAAAAAATATTGATGCAAAATACTTGGGTAATCCAATGATGGATTTTGTTAATGTAACAAACGAGAAAATATCTAATATTATTTCTTTTAAACGGATTATTTTATTAGTTGGAAGTAGATACCCTGAAGCTCTTAAAAATCTTGATAATTTTCTTAAATGTTTGCAAGATTTTGATTTTTCAAAGGAATTGATAATACTTTTGCCCTTGAGCATTAATGCTAATGTTATTCAAATTCAAAGTTATTTAAATAAATATGGTTTTATAAATCAGAGTAAAGTTAAATTTTTAATTGATGAAGATTCAGTATGGAAAAAGAAAGATCAATATGTAGTGATTGGAAAAGGTAAATTCAATTCATGGGCCAATATGGCAGAAGTCGGCTTGTCTAATTCAGGAACTGCTACAGAGCAAATTGCTGGCCTTGGAATTCCATCTCTTTCTCTACCAGGACCTGGACCACAATTTACAAAATCATTTGCAAAAAGGCAATCAAGATTATTGGGAGGAAGTGTTTTAGTTTGCAATAACAAAAAAATTCTTTTAAAACGTTTAAGTTTACTTTTGAAAGGAAAAGTTAATAGGTTAGAACAAGCAAAAATTGGACAAAAAAGAATGGGGGAATCCGGCGCAAGTAAGAAAATCGTAGATGCCATAAACCTTCATTTGTTATCTTAGTAAATGTCCCTAGCTTATTAATTATTAATTTTTTTATGTATCCAATAAATGATCGGCAATATCTAAAAATTTGTGCAGAGATTGCAAAACTTATGAGTATAAGCTTATCTTCTGCTAAGAAGAAAGTAGAAATTCAAATTGCAAAAGAAGGCTCGAAAACTATTCAAGAAAAAATACAAGTTGCGCAAAATGTCTTAAAAATTTGTGAAAAAAATGACGGAGATAAATTAAGTTCATCAATAATACTGGATAAGCTTATGGAAACTCTTGATGGTGAAGATAATTTTTTAACTGAAGATTGATTATTAATGTTCAAATATATTTGAGAATTTTAGTATGTCTAAATCAGCATGTACAGAAACTGTTTCAAAACATTTTTGAGCTAATTCATATCTATTTTCTCTTTCTAAGATAATTTTTAATTTATGCATAGCTTCAATTAAATATCTAACATCATTTGCTGCGTAATCTAATTGTTCTTTTGTTAAATCTTCGTTGCTACCCCAATCACTACTTTGCGAGCTTTTGTCCAGCTCTATTCCTAACAATTCATTAACTAAATCCTTTAAACCGTGTTTATTTGTATAAGTTCTTGCCAACTTACTAGCAATTTTAGTACAAAAGATATTTTTTGTCTTAATTTCAAGATTGCATTTTAGAGCTGCTACATCAAATCTCGCATAGTGGAATATTTTAGTAATTTTGTCATCTTCAAGAAGTGCTTTTAAATGAGGTGAAGAAGAAGTATTAAGTTCGATTTTTATACAGGATGTTCTTTTAAATTCGTTGCATATTTGTACTAGACAGAGTCTATCTCTTCCATGAATTAAACCCATTGCTTCAGTGTCAATAGCTAGGTAGGATGATTTTTTATAAAGATTGTATAAATCTGCTGTTAAATCACTATAAAGAAGATCAATATTTTTATTTTCAATAGTCATTTTTAATAAGTATTTAAGGTAATTTAAGATTTAGAATATTATTTGAGATTTTATTTAATTAAGAATTTTTGTTTAATAGGAATATTTTACAGAATAAATCTAAAAAATTATAATATGATGTAACTTTAATTTTTATTCTCGAGTTACTAGAAAAAATTTATTTGATGTCCTATTCCTTAAATTCAACATTATTGCTGACAATTCTCTTGGCCATAGGATTATTTTTTTTTCTTAGGGCTTCCAGTAAAGATAGAACAACCATCGTTGAGATTTCATCTTCTCAGCAGCCAGTTAAGGTTTTAAATGGCTTATGTGAATGGCTTAATTTGAGGGGTTGGAAGCAAATAGGAGGAGATTTTGAACAAAGAATTTTAATATTCAAGGGACAAGTTGTTTCTAGTAAATTTTTGGCAATTTTTTTAGGTTTTCTTGGAGGTTTTGGTTCTTGTGCTTTGGGATTAGTAATTATTCAAATATATCCTGAATTAGGTTGGTGGCCTATTCTTTTGGGATTAATTGGTGGCCCTTTGTCTGGAATTGTTTATTTTAAAAAATCTGCAAGAGAGGAGAAATTTGAATTAAGGTTGATCAACGAAAATGAAAATGATTCAACTTTCATGAGACTAAGAGCGCATAGGGATGAATTAATATCTTTAGAAAATGAACTTGGAGAAAAACTTCAATTAAAAAGTGACGGTTCTTTATTTAAAACACCTATTTAAGATGCTTTAAAATTTTATTCGATAATATTTAATCAAAAATATTATTCTCTATACAGAATTTCTCTAACTCTTTATCATTTAACCAATCTTGGGGTTTTGTAAAAATTGATGTGAGAAATTCCTCTCGAGAACCCTTTTTAGCTTTATATCCATATTCCCATCTAGCTAAAGGCGGTAAGGACATTAATATAGATTCAGTTCTGCCATTTGTTTGTAGTCCAAAAATCGTCCCTCTATCCCAAACTAAATTGAATTCGACATATCTACCTCTTCGATATAGCTGGAATTCTCTTTCCTTCGATGAATATGTTTGAGAAGCTCTTTTTTCAATAATGGGCAAATATGAAGTGAGGAATGCTTGCCCACAGTTTTCCGCTAAAGAAAATAAATCATCCCAATTTAAATTAGATCTGCCAATATTTTGTGAAGCTTTTGATGCTTCTCCATTTTGATTATTTCCTCTATAAATATTGCCTGAACCATCTTGATAATCATAAAAAATACCTCCTATTCCTCTAGATTCATTTCTATGCTTCAAGAAGAAATATTCATCACACCATGGTTTGAAAACTTTATGCAAATCTTTATCAACTTTCTCACAAGCTTTTTTATGCTCTTTATGAAAATTCCTTACATCAGAAAGATAAGGATAAAAAGGGGTTAAGTCTGCACCTCCCCCAAACCACCATACAGGTCCAGCTTCGAAATATCGATAATTCAGATGAACTGTAGGAACATAGGGATTCTTAGGATGCAACACCATAGAAGTTCCAGTAGCAAACCATTCATGACCTTTTGCTTCAGGTCTTTGAGAGATTATAGATTGAGGTAATTCTTTTCCCTGTACTTCAGAGAAATTTACTCCTGCTTGCTCAAAAATAGAACCATTTTTCAACACTCTTGATCTTCCACCACCACCTTCGTCTCTTAGCCAGGATTCTTCTATAAACTTCCCTTTGCCATCTACATTTTCAAGTCCTGAACAAATTTGGTCTTGTAGGGTTAATAAGAGATTTTTCGTTTTTTCTCTCGAGTTTTTAGGAGGTTCTTTGAACATGTATTTAGTCAATCTTGAAGAAAAAATTTTTTGGTTAATTATAAGTTTCCCTTTATAATTTCTCTTAAGGGGACCTTATTGCCTATTATTTGATAGTTCGACATAGTTCTTAATCTTTTACACAGTCGACTACCTCGTCAAAATATTTCAAAATTTAATGACCACAATAGAAGATGCTAATTTTGCTTTACAAAAAGTTCTAGATGCTGGATCACAGAAAAATGTAATTGAATTAGCTTGGATTAAAAACGTAAGAGTAACTATACCGAGAGTAATCGTAACATTATCATTACCATCATTTGCAAATTCTCAGAGAGATAGAATTGTAAATGAGGTTAGAAAAGTGCTATTGAATTTTGAAGATATTGATGATGTTCAAATTGAGATAGATAATAATCCTTCCAAAATAGAATCTAAAAATGAAAGCAATGCTCCTGAGTTGCAGAAGATTGATGGAATTCGTCATATCATAGCTGTTAGTAGTGGGAAAGGTGGAGTTGGGAAAAGTACCATTGCTGTTAATCTTGCTTGTTCTCTAGCTAAATTAGGCTTAAAAACTGGTTTACTGGATGCGGATATTTATGGACCTAATACTCCCTCAATGATGGGAGTTGCCGAACAGAACCCAAAGGTTACAGAAGGTAGTGGCAGTGATCAAAGGTTAATACCAATAAATAAATATGGAATTTCTTTAGTATCAATGGGTTTCCTCATAGAAGAAGGTCAGCCAGTTATATGGAGAGGACCAATGCTAAATAGTATTATCCGACAATTTTTGTACCAAGTTGAATGGAATAATCTTGATTTTTTGGTTATTGACTTGCCTCCAGGAACAGGAGATGCTCAAATCTCTCTTTCTCAATCTGTGCCAATTTCTGGAGCTATTGTTGTCACTACTCCTCAACAAGTATCTTTGCAAGATGCAAGGAGGGGATTAGCAATGTTTAAACAACTTGGAGTACCTTTACTGGGAATTGTAGAAAATATGTCAGTATTTATTCCACCTGATATGCCAAGTAAAAAATATGAAATTTTTGGTAAAGGTGGTGGACAAACATTAGCTAAAGAAAATGATTTACCATTATTAGCCCAAATTCCTATTGAAATTCCTCTCGTTGATGAATGCAACAAAGGTGTGCCAATCTCAATAAGCCAGCCCAATAAAGAAAGTTCTGTTGTATTTGGTAATTTAGCTCAATTAATTAAGAATCAATTCGTTGATATTTAATTGATGTTTAGGAGAATTTATTTATTAAATAAGGGAGGCTTTTTACCAAAAAAAGGATTTAATAGAGGTTTTTTATTTTCTCCACTACTTTTAATTCCCCTCTTTCTAGTTATTATTTCAGGTTTATTAATAAAAAGTATACAGGGTGATTTTGTAATATCAAATTATTTAAGTCATATCCTAACTGGTTTTTTAGGTTATTTTTTAGCATTTTTTATTTCTTACATACCTTTAGAAAGAATTAGAAAGTACTTGGTTCCATTTTATTTTTGTACTTTAATATCCTTATTACTAATTTATTTTTTTGGAATTTCAGTTTCTGGAGCTCAAAGATGGCTAAATTTTGGCATCTTTTCTTTTCAGCCTTCAGAAGTAGCTAAATTAAGTACTGTATTAACTCTTGCTTTAGTACTGGACAAAAAAATAATTTTAAAAATAAGAGATTTAGTATTGCCCTTATTAGTAGTTTTTGTACCTTGGTTATTAATTTTCTTTCAACCGGACTTAGGTACCTCTTTAGTTTTACTTGTTTTAACAGGTGTGATGCTTTATTGGTCGCAAATGCCCATAGAGTGGATTTTGATATTAGTGTTTTGTATCGTCACTTCTATATTATATTTAACCTTACCAACTCTTCTTATTTTCTGGATTCCAGCTATAGGATATCTTGCTTATAGATCTTCAAAAAAGAAAATTATTTTTTCTGCTCTCGCTATTTCGTTCCACTTATTAGTGGCAAAATTGACACCAATTTTGTGGCAATATGGCTTAAAAGAATATCAAAAAGATAGATTAGTTTTATTTTTAGATCCAAATAGAGATCCATTAGGTGGTGGATATCATTTGATACAGAGCCAAATTGCGATTGGTTCTGGAGGATTATTTGGGACTGGTTTGCTACAAGGTAAGCTTACTAAATTGCAATTTATACCAGAACAACATACTGATTTTATATTCAGTGCTTTAGGTGAAGAATTAGGTTTTGTGGGTTGCATGATAGTTTTGTTTTTGTTCTTTTTCTTGATTAAAAAACTTATTAATATTGCAACAATTGCTAGAACTAACTTTGAATCTCTAATTGTTATTGGAATAGCCTCAACTTTTTTATTCCAAATAATTATTAACTTATTTATGACTATTGGACTAGGACCAGTTACTGGGATTCCCCTTCCTTTCATGAGCTATGGTCGAACGTCATTGGTGACTAATTTTATATCTATTGGATTTGTTTTATCTATATTGAAACGTTCTAGGTCACTAAGAAGTTGATGAAATCACAAATAACTATAAAAAAAATTCAAGACCTCTTGATTAAAGGAGTTCAACCTATATATGTGGATAATGATACATCTAGAAGAATGTGGTGGGCTTCTTTAGAACTTATTCAAAAAGATTTCTTATCTCATAATTATAAAAATGGGGGAATTTGGGTTTCTTCGCCTTTACCAGCATTTAATGATAAAAAATTTTTAAATCAACTTCATGGATGGCTTTGGTCACCTGAAGGGTTTCCATACTTTCAAAATGAGAATGCTGGTTTTTTACCAGTCAATAATTCAGAAAAGATAAAAAAAGATTTCGATTTAGTTAGTAATTATAAAGTCTTAAATCTTTGTCAAGAAGATGGTTATGAACCTTTTTTGATGATAATCACCCCAAATTTTCAATGCATATTATCAATTGTAGGAGAAAAAGATAAGAAAATTCTGTTAATGAAGTGTGATGAAGAAAGTCTAAAACTTTCAATTGAATTAATGCATGCAAAATTAAATCAAGAAAATTTTGAAGAGGGAGTAAAATTTCGTAATGCAATCAATAATTTAGGAAACCTTAGTATTAACAATGAATTTGAGAAACTATTTTGGCCAATATTATCTGCAAAATTAGCAAATATTTCTACAAATCATAATATAAAGGATTCTGTAAGAAACGATGAAAAAAATGTTCAAGTAACTGAAGCAAAATTATTACGTGCAATATCTCATGAAGTAAGAACACCTTTGGCAACAATAAGAACCCTTATAAGTTCTACTTTGAAAAAATATAAGATGGACGAATCAATGAAAAATCGTTTAATTCAAATAGATAATGAATGTAATGCACAAATAGATAGGTTTGGTTTAATCTTCAATGCGGCAGAATTAGTGAGTAATGAAGTTCCGTCATTAAATAATTTGGCAAAAATTAATTTAGCCGAAATTTTTAAAAAGCTTGCTCCTTTATGGAATAAACAATTAAATCGACGTGGGATTTCTTTAAAGATTGATATTCCCAATCAACTTCCGCAAATTTTGAGTGATTCTGAAAAATTGGAATTAATGTTAAGTGGATTAATTGATAAAAATACTAGAGGATTACAAGAAGGTAGTAAATTAATTTTAGAATTAAGACCAGCTGGTCAAAAACTCAAACTTCAATTAAAAGTACAAAAATTAGAAAGTAATCAAAAAGAAATTCTTAAAAAAGATAACGGCTCTGATATTGGTCCTGTTTTAAATTGGAATCCCCAAACAGGTAGTTTACAACTTAGTCAAAATGCTACTCAAAAGTTGTTAGCTAGTTTAGGAGGGCATGTCACACAAAGGCGTGATACAGGTTTGACAGTTTTTTTTCCGATATCAGATTCCAAATAAAATGAGAAATAAGCTTTCGATATATTAAATAATGTAGAAAATTTCCTGTAAATCTCGAATTTTGCAAAATATGAATGCTATTTTCTTATTAGAAATAACTCAAAATCAAGGATGACTGAAACTTTAGTTGGTCAATTTCCAAAGCATATAGGAAGTACTGGGGGTTTATTAAACTCAGCAGAAACCGAAGAAAAATACGCAATTGTATGGAAAAGTTCAAAGGAACAAGCTTTTGAATTGCCCACTGGTGGAGCCGCTATTATGCATGAAGGTGATAATTTAATGTACTTTGCTAGAAAAGAACAATGCCTTGCATTAGGGACACAACTAAGAGCCTTTAAACCAAGAATTGAAGATTTTAAAATCTACCGAATTTTTCCAGGTGGTGATACTGAATTTTTACACCCAAAAGATGGTGTTTTCCCTGAAAAAGTAAATGAAGGCAGAGAGAAAGTAGGTCATAATCCAAGAAGAATAGGTGAGAATCCTAATCCAGCTGGTTTGAAATTTACAACTAAGAATACTTTTGATTAACTTCCTTAAAGTTGATATAAAAGAAGAAAATAATTATAATTTGGGTTGACCTTATTAATATGATCAGCTCACAGAAAGATAGTTTTTTAAAGTCTTACAAAGAAGGTAAAAATTTTATACCTATTATTCAAACTTGGCCAGCAGATTTAGAGACTCCATTGTCGACTTGGTTAAAATTATCCTCAAAAGATTCCCATGGTGTTTTTCTTGAATCTGTTGAAGGTGGGGAAAGTTTGGGTAGGTGGAGTATTGTTGCTACTAAACCTCTTTGGGAAGCCATTTGTTATGGAGAAGAAATAGTTAAAACTTGGAATAATGGTAAAACCGAAACACATAAAGGTGATCCCTTTGATATTTTAAGAAGTTGGACAAAGGGATATAAGTCAACCATGCTTGATGACTTACCATCAATTGGACAGTTATATGGCTCATGGGGGTATGAATTAATAAATCGAATAGAACCAAGCGTTCCAATAAATGAAATCCCAGACACGAATATCCCTTATGGTTCCTGGATGTTTTTTGATCAGTTAGTTATTTTTGATCAAATAAAAAGATGTATTACTGCAGTGGTTTATGCAGATACAACTTCCTCAAAGGAGTCTTCGATTGAAGAATTGTATCTCAACTCAATTTCTAAAATTCAGAAAACTAGAAATTTAATGAGAGTTCCCCTAAAAGAAAATGATTTTTTAGATTGGAACGAAAATGAGAATTTTAATTTAGATCTAGAAAGTAATTGGAAGAAAAAAGATTTTGAGGATGCGGTTCTTTCTGCAAAAGAATACATAAGAAAGGGAGATATCTTCCAAATAGTTATAAGTCAGAGATTCCAAACTCAAGTTAATAATGATCCCTTTAATTTATATAGAAGTTTGAGGATGGTTAATCCATCTCCATATATGTCATTTTTTGATTTTGGCACATGGTATCTGATAGGTTCAAGTCCTGAAGTGATGGTAAAAGCTGAAAAAAATAAAAATAGTCAGATTGTGGCAAGCTTAAGACCAATAGCTGGCACAAGACCAAGAGGTATTGATCATCGACAAGACTTGGAATTAGAAAAGGATTTATTAAAAGATCCAAAAGAGATAGCTGAGCATGTAATGCTAATTGATCTTGGGAGAAATGATCTTGGAAGAGTTTGTGAAATTGGCACTGTGAAGGTCAAAGATTTAATGGTTATTGAGAAATATTCACATGTTATGCATATCGTTAGTGAAGTTGAGGGAATCTTAAAAAATAATGCTGATGTGTGGGACTTGCTAAAAGCATCTTTTCCTGCAGGGACAGTAACCGGTGCGCCAAAAATAAGAGCTATGCAATTGATTAAGCACTTTGAAAAAGATGCTAGAGGACCTTATGCTGGTGTTTACGGATCTATTGATATTAATGGTGCATTAAATACGGCAATTACGATAAGAACTATGATAGTTAAACCCTCAAGAGATGGGAAATATGATGTTTCAGTGCAGGCAGGAGCTGGAATAGTTGCTGATTCTTTTCCTGAAAACGAATATCAAGAGACAATTAATAAAGCTAAGGGGATATTGAAAGCATTAGCCTGTTTAGAGTAATAAATGAGTAAGTATTATCTTTATAAAGGTTTTGAGGTGGAACTTTTTACAGGTTCATTTGATTCTCATATTGGTGTTTCAGCTGATATTGAGAAAAAATTTTCTGATTTTGTCAAAGAGCCAGATAATAGAAATGTTGAATACATAACAACACCTGAAAAAGACTATGGTTTTTTGTACGAGAAATTAATTACTCCAAGAAAAAAGTTAAGAAAGTGGCTAAATACTAAAAATTTAACAATCATTCCTTCATCCACTCTTTGTTTTAAACACGATATTCAATTTCAAAGATCTGATGTTGACAATCTTTATCATCAATTTATTCAAGATAATTATGGAATATCTATTGCAACTTCAAGTGTCCACATAAACATAGGAATAGATGATTTAGATAAGCTTTTTACAGCTATTAGACTTATAAGATCTGAGGCTGCTCTATATCTATCTTTAAGTGCAAGTTCACCTTTTTTAAACAATAAAATTACGGAGAATCATTCCCAGAGATGGATCCAGTTTCCTAAAACGCCAGTTAAGGTACCTTTTTTTGTAAATCATAGTTCTTATATCGATTGGATAGAGGAAAATATATCTAATAAAAATATGCAAAATATTAGGCATTTTTGGTCCTCAATCCGACCAAATGGTCCCCAAAGACCTTTAATACTTGATCGTTTGGAATTAAGAATTTGTGATTTTGTTCATGATATTAATTTGCTTTTAGGGATAACAGCCATGATAGAACTAAGAATTTTAAATCTTTTTGAAAATATAAATACTTTAGATCCTTTGAATGCAAGTATTTTTTCTATGGATGAATTATCAGAAATATGTGATCAAAATGAAATAAATGCTGCTAAAGATAGTCTTAATTCAGAATTAATTCACTGGCAAGATGGCAAAAAAGTTATTTGTAGAGAATGGATTCAAAACTTATTATCAGATTTGTCATCCACAGCAGAAAATTTTGGTATGAAACATCTTTTGAACCCTATCTATAAAGTGCTTGAAGAAGGTAATCAATCTATGAAATGGATAAATCAATATAACAAAGGCCTTTCTATTGAGCAGATAATGAAAATTTCTATCGAAGATATGATTAGGAGTGAAGACGAGAATGTTTGATTATTTAAATAAATATTTTATCTGAACATTTTTACTTATGACATAATGATTATATGGAATCTTTTCGACAGATAAAAAATAATAACGTGGATCTGATTAGTAACAATGATCCACTTGATAAAAATCGTCTTTTAATAGAAGATCTATGGGAATCTGTGCTCAGAGAAGAATGCCCAGATGATCAAGCAGAGAGGTTGATTCAGCTTAAAGAATTAAGTTATTCAAAACAAATTGATGGTAATAGTTCAAAAACTTCTAAAAATGAAATAGTTGAAATTGTAAATTCTATGGATTTATCAGAATCCATAGCAGCAGCGAGGGCGTTTTCATTATATTTTCAACTCGTGAATATTTTGGAACAAAGAGTTGAAGAAGATAGATATATTCAAAGTTTTACCAATAAGGACGTTCAAAAATCGCCCGATAATCTTGATCCTTTTGCTCCAGCATTGGCTAGACAAAATGCTCCAGTAACTTTTAGAGAATTATTTTACAGGCTGAGGAAATTAAATGTACCACCTGGGAAATTAGAAGAGTTATTGCAGGAAATGGATATCCGTTTAGTTTTTACTGCACATCCCACCGAGATAGTGAGACATACGATTAGACATAAGCAAACAAGAGTAGCAAATTTATTAAAAAAAATACAGATTGAGCAATTTCTAACAAAAGAAGAAAAAAATTCTCTAAAAACCCAATTAAAAGAGGAAGTAAGACTTTGGTGGAGAACAGATGAACTGCATCAATTTAAACCTTCAGTTTTAGATGAAGTAGATTATGCTTTGCATTATTTTCAGCAAGTTTTATTTAATGCGATGCCTCAATTGAGGTGCAGGATCGCAGAAGCACTTACTGAAAATTATCCAGATGTTCAGATGCCCTCTGAATCTTTTTGTAACTTCGGTTCTTGGGTAGGCTCCGATAGAGACGGTAATCCATCGGTTACTCCCGACATAACATGGAGAACTGCTTGCTACCAAAGGCAGTTAATGTTGGAAAGATATATTATTGCGATATCTAATCTTAGAGATCAATTAAGTGTTTCGATGCAGTGGAGCCAAGTCAGTTCCTCTCTATTAGAGTCACTCGAAACGGATAGGGTCAAGTTCCCAGAAATCTATGAAGCTAGAGCTACAAGGTATAGATCAGAACCTTACAGATTGAAATTAAGTTATATTTTAGAGAAATTAAGGTTAACACAGGAAAGAAATAATTTATTAGCTGATAGTGGGTGGAAATTTGACTTGGAGGGAGAAATTGACAATAAAAATCTAGAGAAAGTTGAAAACTTATATTACCAATCAGTAAACGAATTTACTTATGATCTCGAATTGATTAAAAATAGCCTGATTAGTACAGATTTAAATTGTGAATCTGTAAACACCCTACTTACTCAGGTTCACATTTTTGGATTTTCTTTAGCAAGTTTAGATATTCGTCAAGAGAGTACAAGGCATAGTGAGGCTATACAAGAGCTTACAAATTATCTTGATCTATCAGTCCATTATGACCAAATGTCTGAGGAAGAGAAAATTAAATGGCTTATAGAGGAATTAAATACAAAAAGGCCTCTTATTCCATCTGACGTTAACTGGACAAACACTACAGAAGAAACCTTTGCAGTTTTTAAAATGGTTAAGAGATTACAGCAAGAATTTGGAAGTCGCATTTGTCATTCTTATGTAATTTCAATGAGTCATAGTGCATCTGACTTGCTTGAAGTTCTCTTACTGGCAAAAGAAATGGGACTTTTTGATCAAAATTCGCAAAAGTCAAAATTATTAGTTGTTCCTCTTTTTGAAACTGTAGAAGACCTTAAAAGAGCACCAGAAGTAATGGAAAAGTTGTTCAAATTAGATTTTTATAGATCATTATTACCAAAAGTGGGAGAATCTTCTAAACCTCTGCAAGAATTAATGCTTGGATATTCTGATAGCAATAAAGATTCGGGGTTTGTTTCTAGTAATTGGGAAATTCATAGAGCCCAAATATCTCTTCAAAATCTTTCAAGTAGAAATAATATATTGCTAAGACTTTTTCATGGAAGAGGTGGTTCTGTAGGGAGAGGAGGAGGACCAGCCTATCAGGCAATATTGGCTCAACCAAGCGGTACTTTAAAAGGTCGAATAAAAATAACAGAACAAGGCGAAGTTTTAGCCTCTAAATATAGTCTTCCTGAACTGGCTTTATACAATCTTGAGACTGTCACTACAGCTGTAATTCAAAATAGTTTGGTAAATAATAGACTTGACGCTACTCCAGAATGGAATCAATTAATGTCTAGGCTGGCAGAAACATCAAGGTCTCACTACAGACGATTAGTGCATGAGAATCCTGATTTGTTAAATTTCTTTCAAGAGGTCACTCCAATAGAAGAAATAAGTAAATTACAGATATCTAGTAGGCCTGCTAGAAGAAAAAAAGGTGCAAAAGATTTATCAAGTCTAAGAGCTATTCCATGGGTGTTCGGTTGGACACAAAGCAGATTTCTTTTGCCAAGTTGGTTTGGAGTAGGCACTGCATTGTCATCTGAATTAAATTCAGATCCAAAACAAATTGAATTATTAAGAGTTCTCCATCAAAGATGGCCATTTTTTAGGATGCTTATTTCTAAGGTAGAAATGACATTATCTAAGGTAGATTTGGAAGTTGCTAGATATTATGTTGATACCCTTGGTAGTAAAGAAAATAAAGATTCTTTTGATGATATTTTTGAAGTCATTTCTAAAGAATATATTCTTACAAAATCTTTAATACTTGAAATTACGGGTAAAAATAAGCTTCTCGAATCTGATAGAGACTTGAAATCATCAGTAAGCTTGAGAAATAAAACGATAATCCCATTGGGCTTTTTACAGGTTTCACTTTTAAGAAGACTAAGAGACCAGACAAGGCAACCACCAATAAGCGAATTTATTATTGATCAAGATGAATCTAGAAGAGCTTACAGTAGAAGTGAACTATTGAGGGGGGCACTTTTAACTATTAATGGGATAGCAGCTGGCATGAGAAATACAGGTTAATAATTGCAATATTTTTCTAAAAAAAAACTTATTCTTCCAGAAGGTTATTTTGTTAACTCTTCTCAAATCCCATTAGCCAAAGAGGTTAATAAACTTTTAGTGAATTGCGGTTGTGAGACCTTCCCGAATAAACCTCTTTCTCAGGCTATTAAGAAAAGTAATTTCTTTTTTACCATACAAAATGAATTCAAAAATAAATTATATGGCTTCGTAAGGGTTACGTCCGACAGGGGATTGAATGCTAACTTGTGGAATTTTAGTGCATTGCCAGATGATAATCAGCAACTTTATTATTCAATATTGCTTCAAGTAACTCTTGAGAAAATAAATAGAGAAATGCCTGGATGCAGTATTTCTGTACAGGCTCCAGCTTCTTCGCTTATAAGTTTAGAGGAAAATGGATTCATACTAGATCCAAATGGAATCAGAGTAATGGGATATAAACTTTAAAAATCATTTTACGAGCATGGAGGGATTTGAACCCCCGACTCTCAGAACCGGAATCTGATGCTCTATCCAACTGAGCTACATGCCCTTTAATTTTTCAATTTCTTTAAAGAAAATCTAAATATTTTAAATTTAGCTAATTTAATTAATGAATGCACAAAAAAAATTTTTTTAAATAAATTAAAAATTAAAAATTTTCGAAACCATAAAAGTTTTGAAATTGATCTAAAAGAGCAAAGAGCAATTGTTCTGGGCTGCAATGGTATTGGTAAGTCAAATTTACTTGAATCGATTGAATTTTTAAGTCAATTAAAATCCAATAGAGCATTAAGTGATAAAGATTTAATAGAGAATGAAAGTGATATGGCCATAGTCATAGGACAGATAAATTTTAAAGACGATTTAAAGTTAAATTTATTCCGAAGAGGTCCTAAAAGAATTTATGTTAATGAGTCAATCTTGAAAAAACAGAGTGAAATAAAGAATTACATTCGGAGTGTATGTTTCTGTTCTAATGATATAGATATTGTTAGAAGTGAACCCAGTTTTAGAAGAATATGGATTGATAAAGTAGTATCTCAGCTTGAACCAGTATATTTAGACCTGTTAATTAGATTTAACAGGCTTTTAAAGCAAAGAAGTCATTTTTGGCGTTCGGAAAGTTTTGTAAAAAACCAATACACAGATATTGTTGAAAGCTTTGATATTCAAATGTCAATAATAAGTACAAGAATTTTTAGGAGAAGAAGAAGAGCTTTATTAAAAATAAAACCATATGTCGAATATTGGCATAATCATTTAAGTAAATCTAAAGAGCAAATAAGCATAAATTATCTTTCTGGGATACAAAATATAAGCCCAGAAGAAGAAGAAGAGGAAGTTATTAGTAAAAAAATACTAGAACAACTATTAAATCAGCGTTCACTAGAAGCATTGACTGGCAAGTGTAATTTTGGCCCTCATCGTGATGATGTTGAGTTTCTAATTAATAATGTTTCAGTTAGAAAATATGGTTCATCAGGACAGCAAAGGACTTTTATCTTGGCTTTAAAGATGGCTGAACTAGATTTATTAACTAAAACTTTAAATGTCCCTCCAATACTTATATTGGATGATGTTTTGGCGGAATTAGATTTAACTAGGCAAAATTTACTATTGAACTCTGTTGGCAAAGATAGTCAATGTTTTATAAGTGCGACGCATTTAGATAAATTTAATCAGTCTTTCTTAGGCTCGTCACAAATGATTCACTTATAATTCAAAAAGTAATGATTTTTAGCTAATCTTAAATTTATATAAATTTCTTAAATGGAAATCTACAAAAAAAACCAAATTTTAAGTTCGTTTCGTGATGATCAAAAATTTAGTCATCAAAATAAACACCTTTTGTTGGAACTTTATAGATGTGATTGCGAAAAATTAAATGACGAATCCTTTTTGCGTTGTACTTTAAACAGAGCTGCTAGATTGGCAAATGCAACAGTTCTGAATTTGATAAGCAATAAATTTGAGCCTCAGGGGGTTACGGCTATTGCATTATTGGCTGAATCTCATATTTCAATACATACATGGCCTGAATCTAATTATTCTGCAGTGGATATTTTTACATGTGGTCAAAATATGATGCCTGAACTAGCTAGTCAATATTTAATTGAATCTTTGATGGCTAAAGAACATTATTTGCGTGTTATTGAACGAAATCCTCCTTCATCAGTCTCTGAACAGATTAGAACGCCTGTTTAGATAAAATATTACCTATTTAATTTTCCGCTTATTAGACCTTCAAGATCTAAGCTTGTGCAATTAAATCCTAAATTAGAAAAATATTGAACTAACTCACTAAAATTATATTTGTTAAAAAAATGCTTTAATTCATCTTGGGGAATTTCTATTCTTGCAGTTGAGCCTTGGCATCGAACTCTAACCTCCGATAATCCACCTTTTTTTAAGTATTCCTCTGCTTTTTCAACCATTTTTAGCCTCTCACTAGTTATTTCATGACCATAAGGAAATCTTGATGATAAGCAAGGTTGAGCAGGTTTATCCCACCAAGGAAAACCTAATGCTCTTGATATATCCCTAATGTCTTTTTTTGAGAATTTAAATTTTGCAAGGGGAGAGATAACTCCTGCTTGTTTTGAGGCTTGTATACCTGGTCTGTAATCCTTAAGATCATCTAGATTGACTCCATCTAAAACAACTTTGTAATTAAGTTTTTTAGAGAGATATGTTGTGTGTTTGTGAAGTTCTTTTTTGCATGCAAAGCACCTATCCTTAGGATTTTTACTGTAATTTGATTGGTCTAATTCTGATGTTTTAATTTCTAAATGCTTTACTCCAATCCATTTTGCTTGACTTTTTGCTTCTTCACGAAGAGTATTGGCTAATGCAGGAGAAATACCAGTTATTGCAATTGCTTTTCCACCTAATTGCTCGAATGCTAATGATGTTACTAATGTACTATCAACTCCTCCTGAATAAGCAACACAAACACTATCAAGATTCTTAATATAACTTCTTATTGTATAAAGCTTTTCACTTTGTTCATCAGAGAGGATTTCTAGTTGATTGAACATGCTAATTACTTTAAAATTCAAATTACCTATGTATAGGTTGAATTTATTATTAAATCTTTAATAATATTATTATCTATATCTTAGATTAAATTTATTAATTTTGTTCAATTGACGAATACGAGTAGAAATAGAGGAATTGGAATTGTCACAGCAAGTGACAGTCAAGAAAGATCAAAAGGCCAATTACATATTTATGATGGAGAGGGCAAGGGTAAAAGCCAGGCTGCTTTGGGGGTAGTTCTTAGGACAATAGGATTAGGAATATGCGAAAAAAGACAATCAAGAGTTTTACTTCTGAGATTTTTAAAAGGTCCTGAAAGGCCATACGACGAGGATGCAGCTATAGAGGCTTTGCAAAGAGGCTTTCCACATTTAATTGACCATGTAAGAACAGGAAGATCTGAATTCTTTACCGCTGACCAAGTAACAAAGTTTGATGTTGGTGAGGCTGAAAGAGGTTGGAATATTGCTAAAGGAGCTATTGCCAGTTCTCTTTACTCTGTAGTTGTACTAGATGAGTTGAACCCAGTGCTTGATTTAGGAATGCTTAATATTAATGAAGTAGTTGACTCTCTTCAAAATCGTCCAGATGGACTAGAAATAATTATTACCGGAAGGGCAGCTCCGCCCTCTTTGGTGAGAATATCTCAACTCCATTCAGAAATGAGACCACGTTTGACTCAAGACTTTTCAAAACTTACCAGACAAAGTAGTTCTAGTGGTGGAATTGAGATTTATACAGGTGAAGGAAAGGGCAAATCTACAAGTGCACTTGGTAAGGCTCTTCAAGCTATCGGTAAAGGAATATCTCAAGATAAAAGTCACAGAGTCTTAATATTACAATGGTTAAAAGGTGGAAATGGTTATACCGAAGATGCTGCCATAGAAGCTTTGAGAGAAAGTTACCCCCACTTAGTAGATCATTTGCGTTCAGGCAGGGATGCCATCGTCTGGAGAGGTCAGCAACAACCAATTGATTATGTTGAGGCTGAAAGAGCATGGGAAATTGCTAAAGCCGCTATTTTGTCTGGTTTGTATAAAACAATCATTTTAGATGAATTGAATCCAACTGTTGATTTAGAGCTGCTACCAGTGGAATCAATACATCAAACACTCTTAAAAAAACCGACAGAAACAGAAGTTGTCATTACTGGGAGGTGTAAAAATGAACCTTCATATTTTGAACTCGCTAATGTCTACTCTGAAATGGTTTGTCATAAGCATTACGCAAATGTTGGAGTTGATTTGAAACGAGGTGTAGATTACTAAATATTCTTAGAAATATTAATCGCACAATATTTTTTTTACTTTTTCAATGCCGCCCTCAATAGATCTTGATTGAATTTTTAATTTAGCCAAGATTCTTGAAGCTTTTTCAGAACGTTTACCCGATTTACATATAGTGAAAACCTCTTTATTCAAACTTTCTTTTTGAATAAATTTTAAGTCAGATTCTTGGTTAAAATGACTTAAGGGAATTGAGATAGATCCCTCTATTGCAGATTTAGAAAATTCTTCATTTTCTCTAACATCAATTAAAAGAATTTTGTTAGGTTTTACTTTGTATAAACTATTAAAATCATTAGCATTAATACTGTTTATTTTATCGTTTTTCTCACAATATTCATCACTATCGTAAAAGCCCTCAAACTGAGACAGATTTTTTATTCGTTTATTTAACTTATCACTTTTTAGATGTAATTTTTTCATATTCATATTCAATAGATCAAAAATTAAAATCTTCCCATCTAAAATTTCACCTTTTTTCAAAATGATTTTGATAATTTCATTAACCTGAAGAATTCCTATTAAACCTGTTGAAACGCCCACAACCCCGTATTCTGCACAACTAGGAGCAGCATTTTTTGAAGGTGACTCTGGAAGTAAGTCTCTTAGATTAGGACTATTTTTATTTAAATTAAAAACACTCACTTGCCCTTCAAAGCCTTGTACACTTCCAAAGACTAAGGGTTTATTTAATATCAGGCATGAATCATTTATTAAATATCTTGTGCCAAAGTTATCCGAGCAATCACAAATAACATCAAACTTCTTTATTAATTCAAGAGCATTTTTAGGATTAATTCTTTTTGAAAAGGTTAATATTTCACAATTAGGATTGAATTTTTTAATTCTTTCTCTGGCAGAATCAATTTTAAGATTACCAATAGTATTTGTTTCATGAATTATTTGTCTCTGGAGATTAGACTTTTCAACTTGATCGTTATCAACTATTCCAATTCTCCCAATTCCTGCTGCAGCTAAATAAAGCAAAACGGAAGACCCAAGCCCACCGGCACCAATGCATAATACTGAGCTGTTTTTAAGATATAGTTGACCCTCATAACCTATCTCTCTGAGGGTTAAATGTTTTTGATATCTTTCTTCTTCATCAGAATTTAAGAAATTAAATTTGATATCTTTGGACATTTCGATCCCTTAATGTTTGCGAGCTAAACTATGAAAACATAATAATTAAAATAATAATTTTAGCCTTTTATATTTTTCTCATTACTAGGATTTATTAATGTTTTTGTTAGAACTACACAATAATGTGAAGTTTTTATAAATCAATTTTAAGTTTAAATATCTTCAGAAACCATATATACCAATGCCTCTAAAAAAATACAAAATGTTTCGGTTCGGAATTTTGCACAACAAAAAGGTAGTCAATAGACGTTTTTTCCGATACTGTCTGGTTCATATATTAAGTTTACTGAATTCATGAGTGATAACACTCCAGAGTCAAACCAAGACTCCGGCTCCGATACAAGCTCAGAAACCAAAAGTTTTTCAGAGAAGTACTCTGATGTTATGGGAAAAGTCAACGAAACCCTTGGTAATGTTGATTGGACTCAAATGGGTAAGTACGGCAAGGCGGCAGGCATAATTGCTGTTGTCGTAATAGCTCAGATTATAATTAAAGTTGTCATTGACACGATAAACTTTTTCCCTATTCTCCCTGGTTTACTAGAACTACTTGGCGTAATTGTTGTAGGTCAATGGAGCTGGCAAAATCTTCGTACCAGTGAAAATCGTGAAGCTGTTCTAGATAAGGTACAAAATCTTAAAAAGACATATTTAGGGTAGTTAAAATTACATATTGAGTATTGCTTTTACGTAATCTTTAACTTGTTTTGAATAACCTCCTCCAAACATATTGGCGTGATTCAATATGTGATAGAAATTATAGATAATAATTCTTTTTTCAAATCCTTTTTTTATAGGAAAAAATCTATGATATTCTTCATAAAATTCTTTTCTAAAACCTCCAAATAATTTTGTCATAGCTATATCTACTTCATTATCTGCCCACCAAGATGCCGGGTCAAAAATAACCCCTTTTCCACTTTTGTCCATTGCTGCATTGCCTGACCATAAATCACCATGAACTAGAGAGTTTATTGGTTTATGATTCAGCAATTCTGATTTAATTTTTTCTTTAACTTTATTTATAGTTTCTTTATCTAAAATCCTCGATTTAAGACTTAATAATTGAGGTATTATCCTTAAGTTTAGAAAACAATCTATCCAATTATCTTCCAAGCCTTTTTTCTGATCTGTTGTTCCGATAAAACCCTCAACTGGAAACCCAAACATTTTGGGATTAGATTCAGATGATTTTAAATGCAATTCACCTAAACCTTTCCCCAGCTTTTTTTGGTCAAAGTTATGCATATCTATCCATTCAATTAAAAGAATTTCTATATTTTTTATATTTTTATATGCAATAACTTCAGGAATAACTAAATTTTCTTGATTAATGTATTTTCTCAAATTTTGAAGACAATATTTTTCAAATTCAAGGAATTTTTTGTTTCTAATGTTTCTTTTCAGAAATAACTTTTTGTCTGAGAATTCTATTTGCCAGGCATTATGAATATCACCTCCATGAACTTGTTCAATGCTTTTTGGATAATTTTCACCTAATTCTTCACAAATTTCGTTAATTTCAATAGGAGATAATTTTTGCATTTTTATGAGAAAGTCTGAAGTTATTGTTGTAGGCGCCGGTATAGCAGGACTCACTTCTGCAGCAATTTTATCAAAACAAGGCCTATCAGTGACTTTAATCGAATCTCATACTCAAGCCGGAGGATGTGCAGGTACTTTTAAAAGAAAGAATTATATTTTTGATGTTGGCGCAACTCAGGTTGCGGGTTTTGAGAAAGGAGGAATACATTCTAGAATTTTTGATTTTTTAGATATTCCATCCCCAGAAGCCACAATTTTAGATCCTGCTTGCATAGTTGATTTAAATGATGGGAGTAAACCTATACCTATTTGGTATGAAAAAAGAAAATGGATAGCTGAACGAGAAATGCAATTTCCTGGGAGTCAAAGGTTTTGGAAACTTTGTACCCTTATACATCAAAGTAATTGGATATTTGCTAATAATAACCCTGTATTACCAATAAGTAATTTTTGGGATTTTTCTCAACTTTTTAAAGCACTAGTACCTTCAAACCTTGTCACCGGTATATTACTTAAATCTACTATCTATGATTTATTGCGAGTATGTGGATTATCCAAGAATGAGCGCCTGATTAAATTCTTAAATCTTCAACTAAAACTTTATTCTCAAGAGGACGTTTATAATACTGCAGCATTATATGGATCTACTGTTCTTCAGATGTGTCAACAGCCACATGGTCTCTGGCATCTTAAAAAATCTATGCAGTCTTTAAGTGAATCATTAGAAGGTTCATTGATTAAAACTGGAGTGAATTTAATTTTTGGACAAGAAGTTAATTCTATAACTTTTGATGATGGTAATATGTGTTGGCAAGTATCTGCTAATTCGAAAAAAAAATCATTTATTTATCAAGCAAAAGATGTTATTTATACCGCACCTCCACAATCTTTGCTCAAGCATTTGAAAGATCCTTTAGAAAGAAAAAAAAATTATAAAAATCGACTTAATAATTTGCCTGATCCAAGTGGAGCTGTAGTTTTTTATTCAGCATTAAAAAAAGAACATATTAAAAAAATATTCTCCAATCATTATCAATTTGTTTCAAAAGAATTTTGTTCGTTATTTGTATCAATTAGTGATGATGGTGATGGAAGAGCTCCAAAAGGTGAGGTTACTTTAATTGCCAGTATCTTTACCAAAACTAAAGATTGGTTTGATCTAGATAAACAAACTTACTTAAAGAAAAAAAATGGTTTCATGAAAAAAATATCCCTTGAATTGGAAAGTCAATTTGATATTGATCCTGAAAAATGGCTACATAGAGAATTAGCAACTCCATTGGGCTTTGAAAAATGGACAAAAAGACCTAATGGAATAGTAGGCGGGCTTGGTCAAAATCCAGATATTTTTGGTTTATTTGGATTATCAAGTAGGACACCTTTTGAAGGTTTATGGTTATGTGGAGATTCTATTTATCCAGGAGAGGGGACTGCAGGTGTTAGTCAGTCTGCATTAATGGTTTCAAGGCAAATTTTAGCTTCCAAAGGTATAGAAAATTTTAGTTTATAAAATTTTGTCTGTTTTCTTTTGCTTCAGCAAGTTTTTTAGAAAGTAAATCCCAATTTTTTTCTTTAATAAGAGATTCCAGTATATTCAGCTTATTTTTAAAATTATTTATGGAATTTAAAACATTAATCTGATTATTAATAGCTAAATCTAAGCCTAATTGTTCATTGCCTCCGCCAACTCTCGAAGTGTCAGCAAATCCTGTAGCAGCTAATTTTTGCGAGAGATCTAATAAAGATTGATTATTTTTTGTTTGCGCAGTTTCTATGAGGGCAGAAGCTAAAAATATAGGCAAATGAGAAATTAGAGATACTGCTTCATCATGCTCTTTTGGCGAAGCTTGGCAAATTTCACAATCCATTGATTTTATGAGCTCGGAAATAGTTCTGACTGAATTTAAATCACTATTTTGTGTTGGGGTAATAATCCATTTTGCATTTTTAAAAAGACCTTCAAAACCAGAATCAACTCCTTTTTTTTCTGTTCCTGCCATTGGATGAGATCCAATAAATAGAGGATGTGAATTTTCCCATGTATTTACAATTGGTTCTTTTACAGAGCCGACATCAGTTAGTATTGTTTCCTGAGGTATTGATGCTACTAATTGTTGCGACGGACTGATCAAATCTTTGATAGGCAATGCCAAGATTATTAGCTCACATTTTTTTAATAAGCTCAGATCACAGCTAACAAAATTTGCAAGTTTTTTATCCTTAGCTTTTTTTTCATTAAATTCATTATTTGCTATTCCATAAATTGTATGATTTAGACTTTGGAGTTTTAATCCTAAAGAACCACCAATTAATCCTAATCCTACTATTCCAATTTTCATAAATTAATTAATTCAAGATCCTCTTTTATTGATACCAATTTTTTGTATATTAGGTTCATAAATTTTGCATGTTTTTGAAATTAAATTAATTATAAATGCTTGAAATTTTAAGTCATCAATATTTGAAAAATTTTTTGAGAGATCAAAGTATTAATTGGGAGCACATATATTCTTTTGGGAGGATAGTTTCCAAATGTATTGAAAATGATTCTACCTATCTAATTAATTCAGAAATTTTCTTTAGCTATGATTGGTTACCTCCAATTTTGATTTCTTTATTTTTAAAGGAAGAGGATTCAACTTTCATTTTATCTAAAGAAAAAATCCAATTTATAAGCCAATTTCAGATTGATTCATTGAAAAATCTAGGTTTTAATTTTATTTTTAAAAATGATCAATTTATTTTTGCAAATCATCATGTTCACTTGATAACTATCCAACATTTTCTTAATGATCCCAATTCTCGAAATCTTAGAAATCATAGAATAGTTTATTCAGGAATTGAGGATATAAAACAGGATTTAAAAAATCATTTTAGGATTTCTTTACTTAAAAAGGATTGGACAAAAAATTTTAAAGAATTTGAATTAATCAATCAAAAATTTATAAAAGTATATGATTCGTTGAAGAAAAAGTTCTTCTTGAGAAAGGTCTTAGGAAATAGTTATATCAATTTAGATGAAAAAGAAATTAGTTTCTTGTCAAACTTTTTTCATGAGAATTCTTTTTTTTCTGATAAATTTTTAAGCGTCAACAAAGCATTATCTCAAGGTTGGGCATGCTGGGTAAAGTTAAACGATACAAATTTAGATTGGAATTTGTATTTACAGCCAATAGATGAACTTTTTCAAATTAAGGAATTTTTTTCAAATAATAAATTTGTTTTTTTATCAGCATTGAGAAAAGATAATTTTTTCCAAATGTATTTTAAAAAACATAGTTTAGATATTGACTTGGTTATGAATTTTAAGAGTAATTTTGAAGAGAAAATGATTTCTTTATATATACCCTCTAAACAGTTGCTTCCTAATAATCCTCTTTTTACCAATTCAATCTTGGACAAATGCAAAAAGTTAATACTTTTTAGAAAGGGTTTAACTTTAGTGTTGTCTGATGATATTGATTTAAAAATTAATCTTGCTACAGAATTAGCTTCTACTTACGGGAAGAGAGTATTGCTAGAGAAAATTCCCTCTGGTAAAAATGAAATTCTTTGCTCTAGTTTTGACTGGTGGATTATGAATTCTTATTTAATTCAAATTCCAGAACAAATTATCATTCCTTTACTTCCGATTCCGAATTTGTCAGAACCCATTAATGTAATTACTGTCTCTCATAAAAAGAAGCTTTCTCAAGACTGGTTTAGAGAATTCTTTCTTCCTCAAGCTAGAATTAAACTTGAAAGATCTATTTCTCCTTTAAGAAGAAATTCAGGTAAGTTAATAATCCTAGATGGAAGAGCAAATAAAAGAAACTGGGGAAGATTACTTTTGCAAAACATTCAACCCTCAAAACAAATTAACTATATGCTACCTTTTGATTAGGTTATGATTTTGTAAATAACTAAAGAAATATGGGAGAAGCAAAAAGACGTAAAACACTTGGTTTACCTCCAAAAAAAAATAATACTAAAACTAAAATTGATGAGTCTCCCAGATTATTTGAATGGCTTCCCTTTACAATCAATCAAAGAGATAACCTAATTAAATTAAGTATTAAGGCCAGTTGGTTTGGAATCGGAGGGTTAGTAATCTTATGGATTGTAGTGAGATTTATAGGCCCTGCTGCTGGGTGGTGGACTTTAGCTGATTCTTTATAAATCTAAGCTACTGTTTTTATATCATTAACAGCGATTGTATTAGCAGGATTGCTATTTAATGCTTTCATTGAATTAGAACTGACTTCAGTTCCTTCTGTTAATTTCTCCTTAACCATAGATTCTACTTTATTCCTGATTTCTAAGTTTTGATCAAGCCAAATAATTGTATTATCTCTTCCTTGTCCAATATTTTCTCCTTCATAACTATACCAAGCACCTCTCCTTATGATGATATTGGTCTCTTCTGCTAAATCTAATAAGCATCCTGTTGTACTAATACCTTTCCCAAAGAGAATATCAAATTCTGCAATTCTAAATGGTGGTGCAACTTTGTTTTTTGCTACTTTCACTTTTGCTCTTATACCATATTCCTCAGTACCTCTTTTAAGAGTTTGAATTCTTCTGATATCAAGTCTTACTGAGGCGTAAAATTTTAATGCATTACCTCCTGTGGTTGTTTCTGGATTGCCATATGTAACGCCAATTTTTAGGCGTAATTGATTCAAGAATATTACCGTACATCCAGATTTGCCAATATTTCCTGTTATTTTCCTCATTGCTTGGCTCATTAGCCTTGCTTGGCTTCCAATTACGTGATCTCCCATCTCTCCTTCTATCTCGGCTCTTGGTGTTAGTGCTGCGACCGAGTCAACAACTACAAGATCTACCGCACTCGATCTTATAAGTTGGTCAACTATTTCTAGAGCCATTTCACCAGTATCTGGCTGTGAAACTAACAAATTTTCAACATCAACACCTAAAGAGGCCGCATAAACTGGATCGAGTGCATGCTCAGCATCTACAAATGCAGCTACTCCTCCATTTTTTTGGACTTCGGCAATCGCGTGAAGCGTTAATGTAGTTTTTCCTGAACTTTCCGGTCCGTAAACTTCTACTACTCTTCCTTTTGGATAGCCTCCTCCTAATGCTAAATCTAAGGTGAGCGCTCCAGTAGATATTGTTTCTACTTTCATTCTTGAGGCGTCACCAAGCCTCATTATCGAACCTCGTCCAAAATTTCTTTCTATTTGACCTAAGACAAGACTTAATGCCTTGTCTTTTTCTTTTGATTCAGTTTTTTTCTTTTCTTCAAGGCTCATTGTTTGATTTATCGGTTAAAGTTCTTGTAATTATTCTAAATTTGGAAATTTTTATTTAAACCAAACTTCATAAATACAAACTATAGTACACTTGTACTCTAGCTGATTATCTTTGAATTGCAACTAATTCTCCAAGGTTTCCTAATTTTAATAATTTGATTTCATTACTTAACTTATTTTTATCTGATTCTTTCAAATATCCCCAATCAGCTAGGAAGCATGGAATGTGAGAAGTTTCCGAATTTTGTTTAATATCGATTAGAGTTTTTTTTCTATCTTCTATAAAGCCTAAAATTTTATAAGTTTGTGTAAGTTTTTCAGCTATTTTGATTTTTGTTCCTGATTCATAACCAAAAATAAATTCTGGAAAAATATTTAATTGGTTAAGAATTTTTTCTGCAAATATTTTACCTTTAGTTGTTATAACTCCAGTTTTGATTCCTCTTTTGCTTAATTCTTTCATAAAATATATAATTTCAAAAAAAGGTTTATGTAAATTTACCCACGATTTAAAATCTTTATCAATTTGGTACTTGCGAGACTTATCTAACATTTTTTGTATATCTTCTGCTATCCAGGAATTTTCATTTAATATCCTCTGGCAATTTAGATGATAATTATTAATGAAATCATCTTTATTATCACTTTTTAATGGATTTTCTGTTTTTATTATTTCGTGAACAATTAGAATCATTTCCCAACCATATTTAACCCAAGGCCTAATTTCTTTGAAAGAATTTGGTACTTCTTGATAAAGTTTTTGATCAATAGTGATGTTGGGGGAATTTAAATATTTTTCACAGGCCAGCAAGGAGCTATGCCAATATTCTTGCATTCCATCAACTATTACACCATCAAAATCAAATAGAAAAATTTTTTGAGAAGACACCAATTGAATATTAGAACTGGGCCGCTAGGATTCGAACCTAGGAATGTCGAGACCAAAACCCGATGCCTTACCACTTGGCGACGGCCCATTGAATTACTATTTTAATACATGAAAAGATTTTTTTCTATCCAAAAAATACAAATTTTTTATAAACATGGCGCTAGTTTTGAAAAATAAAAATATTATTTGATTGAGCTCGATTTCCATGGCTCTAGAAATTTCTGAGCTTTTTTGATCGCCAAACCCATTATTTCAGGATACTCATAGAGTTTTTTGTTATTTTTGTGAGCAAATTCAATAAGGGGCTGCATAATTTTTCTTGCAGCACTTCCAAATGCTATTCCATCTGGGAGATTGTTTGAATTCAATAATTCATGAGTTTTTTCATTTGTTCCTCCTGCTAATTGAATTAATCCTGGTGGAAGATCTGAACCGATTTTTTCAAACAACTTAACAGCATCTCTACTTGTTGTAGGAGCAAGATCTCCAGACATTGGCCTTCCATCTAGTTGCCAAATAAGGGGAATATCTAGCTCATTCAGAATTTCATATCTTTCCCAAAGAGCTTTCAAAAGATCTTCGGGCTCTTGGGCTTTTTTGAAAGATTGATTTAATCCACAACTAATAGATATTTTGTCTAATTTCATTCCAGAACTTTTAACGATACTTACAACTTTTGTAAAAGAATCTAGGCGATTGATTTCTGTATGAATTTCTACTGCATTAGGCTTTATTTTTTGAAGTGTTGATGCTAAATCATTTTTTGACAAATTATATTCATATTCACTAATTAGATTTAGAGGACAACTATTTAAACATCTTCCACATCCATAACATTTACTCTCTTTAATTCCGAAATTATCAATTGCAAAGGTGGGGCATACTTTTTCGCATGGTCTTGGACAACTAGGGGGACATTTTAAAGGATCAAATTTTGCTTTTCGAAAGTGGATATCATTACCATCACTAATACTTATCATTATACCAGGGGAGTTTTTAAAGACTTTTTTTGCCCAATCGATTCCTTTTTTTGCTGCATAAACTATAGATTCTTCTGCTGCAACATCTATGTAGTCGACACCAGCAGCAGTATAAATTGCACATAAATCTTCTATGGCAACAATATCTTCATTGCTGGCACCACAAATTAACTTAATCCATTTATCTTTTTTATTATTGGTCTTAATCAAACAATTTAACTTTCAAATTCATCCAAAATATAATTACTTAATGGTTTCCATTCAAGTTTTCTTGAACCCCCCATTTCAACAACTATTGTTAGTTTATTATCGTTAGTGCAAATCTCTATTAAGCTCTCTAATTCAGATTGAGATAATACTTGACCTTCTAATAACCAAAGTAATTTATTTTTATCATTTTCATTAAATAACTCAGAAGCTTGTGGGATTACTTGTTGAACTTCCCCAAGCGCTCCGTTTCTTCCTACACTTTGATGACCAAGGTGAGGTGGTCTAACGCCATGCAATTTGAGCAAGAAAACTTCTGGATCTCCAAGCCCTCTTGCTGAAGTTATAAAAGTTTTAAAGCCTTTGGCCCTCATTCTTCTCAAAAGACGAGTTTCATAACCACCTTCAAGAGGAGCAAATATGGCGAGACATTTGTTAGTTTTTAAATCGTTATGAAACTTTTTCCCTGAGAGAAGTAATGGCATAAAAATTTCCTTTATTTCTATTTTATTTTATTTTATGGTACTTGATGTTGTACAATTGTAACCTAGTGAATTTTTAAGCTCGCAAGCTAGCCGAGCCTCTGGAAATTTCACATTTTTTAGCGTTTCGTTAAAAAAATTCAGGTGGGTTTATCCCGAGAGAAACTATCTATTATTTCAGATAAGTCTCGACCTTACTAATTGTTTTTTTATTAACTTCACCTTAATAACTGAAGGGTTTAGATAATTGAAAAATTATTACGAGCTAGCCTAATTTAGTCTTATGTCTATCGGAATTTTAGGAAAGAAATTGGGCATGTCCCAACTTTTCGATGATAAAGGTAATTCGGTACCAGTTACTCTTATAGAGGCAGGTCCGTGCCGCGTCACTCAATTGAAAACAACTGCTTTGGATGGTTATACCGCCGTTCAGATAGGTTATGGTTTGTCCAAAGAGAAGCATTTAAGCAAACCTGAAAAGGGACACTTATTGAAATCAGGTGAAAAACTTTTAAAGCATTTAAAAGAATATAGGGTTGAAGAAACTTCATCTTATGAAATCGGAAAACAAATAACTGTAAAAAACTTTGAGGTTGGTCAAAAAGTTGATATCAGTGGCAAATCTATGGGTAGAGGTTTTGCAGGTTACCAGAAAAGACATGGTTTTAGCAGAGGTCCTATGAGTCATGGTTCAAAAAATCATAGAGCACCAGGATCTACAGGAGCAGGAACAACTCCGGGTAGAATTTATCCAGGGAAAAGAATGGCAGGAAGATATGGAGGAAAACAGATAACTACCAAAGGATTGTTAGTTCTAAAAATTGATGATCAGAAGAATTTGCTTGTAGTAAAGGGTTCTGTTCCAGGTAAGCCCGGCTCAATTGTCAACATTAAGCCAAATAATGTTGTAGGCAAAAAAGGAGGTGAAAAATCATGACAACACTTGAAACTTTAAAGTGGGATGGTGAAAAATCAGGCAAAGTTACTCTTGATTTAGCAGTTGCTAAAGAAACTTCTTCGGCAGACTTAATCCATAGAGCTGTCCTTAGGCAGCTAGCAAATAAAAGACAAGGGACAGCATCAACTTTGACAAGATCTGAAGTGCGCGGGGGCGGTAGAAAGCCATACAAACAAAAAGGTACAGGAAGAGCTCGTCAAGGATCAATAAGGACACCCTTAAGACCTGGTGGCGGAATTATTTTTGGACCGAAACCACGTTCTTACAATCTTGATATGAATCGTAAGGAACGTAGATTAGCTCTTAGAACAGCTCTTATGTCCAGAGTATCTGATATGAAGGCTGTTGAAGATTTTGGATCTACTTTAAAGCAGCCTAAAACAAGTGATATCATCAATGGCCTTGCTCGATTAGGTATACAAAAAACTGAAAAAGTTTTGGTTATTCTTGATAGTCCTTCCGATATTATAAAAAAATCCATTAATAACATTGAGAAAGTAAAATTAATCGCCGCCGATCAATTAAATGTATTTGATATTCTCAATGCCAATAAATTGGTAATAGGTCAATCAGCGATAGATAAAATTCAGGAGGTTTATGCATCATGAGTAAATTATTCGATTCTCGTTTAGCCGATGTAATACGAAAGCCAGTTATTACTGAAAAAGCTACAAATGCACTAGATCTTAACCAATATACTTTCGAAGTAGATCATAGAGCGGCAAAACCTCAAATAAAGGCAGCTATTGAAGCCTTGTTCAGTGTTAAAGTCATAGGAGTTAACACTATGAATCCTCCTAGGAGAACAAGAAGAGTCGGGAAATTTTCCGGAAAACGTTCTCAGGTCAAGAAGGCAATTGTACGTCTTGCTGAAGGAGACAAAATCCAACTATTTCCAGAATCTTAAGGAGTTTTAATCATGGCAATACGTAAATTTAAACCTTATACACCTGGCACTAGGCAGAGAGTAGTTACTGACTTTAGTGAAATCACAAGTGCAAAACCTGAAAGATCACTAATAGTTTCAAAACATAGAGTTAAAGGCAGGAATAATCGTGGGGTTATCACTTGTCGTCACCGTGGAGGTGGTCACAAAAGGCAATATAGATTGGTCGACTTTAGAAGAGATAAAAGAAATATCAACGCTAAAGTTGCAGCTATACACTACGATCCTCATAGAAATGCAAGGTTGGCACTTTTATTTTATGAAGATGGAGAGAAAAGATATATTATCGCTCCAGCAGGAGTAAAAGTCGGACAAAATGTCATTTCTGGAGAAAGTGTTCCAATTGAAGATGGAAATGCAATGCCACTTTCTGTTATGCCATTAGGATCTAGTGTTCATTGTGTTGAGTTATACGCAGGAAGGGGTGCTCAAATGGTTAGATCTGCAGGAGCTAGTGCTCAAGTTATGGCAAAAGAGGGAGATTATGTTGCTTTAAAACTCCCATCTACTGAGGTAAGACTTGTAAGAAAAGAATGCTACGCAACTCTTGGTGAAGTAGGTAATTCTGAAATAAGAAATACTAGCTTAGGTAAAGCAGGAAGAAGAAGATGGCTTGGAAGAAGGCCTCAAGTAAGAGGTAGTGTAATGAACCCATGTGATCATCCACATGGAGGAGGAGAGGGAAAAGCACCAATTGGTAGAGCAGGCCCAGTTACTCCATGGGGTAAGCCAGCTCTTGGACTAAAGACACGTAAAAAGAACAAACCAAGTAATAAATTAGTTGTTCGAAGACGCCGTCGTGTTTCTAAGAGGAGTAGAGGAGGAAGAGACTCTTGATTACTTCATTTATTATTTCAATTTCTATTACATAATCATGGGACGTTCACTAAAAAAAGGACCTTTTATAGCAGATAGCTTGCTCAAGAAGGTAGAAAAACAAAATACTGATAATGACAAGTCTGTTATCAAAACTTGGTCAAGATCCTCTACGATTTTACCTTTAATGATCGGTCACACAATCGCTGTGCATAATGGCAAGACTCACATTCCAGTATTTATTACTGAACAAATGATTGGTCATAAACTCGGGGAATTTGCTCCTACACGCACCTACCGAGGTCACATAAGAGATAAGAAAGGAGCAAAATCATGACAAAAACACCTGAAACAACAAAAACAGCAATTGCGCATGGGAATTATGTTCGCGGATCAGCCTCTAAAGTGAGAAGAGTTTTGGATCAGATAAGGGGTAGATCTTATAGAGATGCATTGATTATGTTGGAATTTATGCCTTACAGATCTACAGACCCCATTACTAAAGTTCTAAGATCTGCTGTTGCTAATGCAGAACATAACCTTGGAATGGATCCATCTACCCTAGTTATTTCCTCTGCATGGGCTAATAGTGGTCCAGTAATGAAAAGGTATAGACCCAGAGCTCAAGGTCGAGCTTTTTCAATTAAAAAACAGACTTGCCACATCAGTATTTCTGTAGAGTCTGCTCCTACTCAAACTAATGCGGAGGTACAAAACTAATGGGACATAAAATACATCCTTCTGGACTAAGATTAGGAATTACACAAGAGCATCGCTCTAAGTGGTTTGCTACTTCAAAAACATATCCAATTCTTCTCCAAGAAGATTTTAAAATTCGTACCTTCATACAAAAAAAATATGGAGCAGCAGGAATTAGCGATGTCTTAATAGCAAGAAAAGCTGACCAACTGGAACTTGAATTAAAAACAGCAAGACCAGGAGTTATAGTTGGAAGACAAGGAAGTGGTATTGAAGAATTAAGATCTGGCATTCAAAAAACTATAGGTGATAGAACAAGGCAAGTCAGAATAAACGTTGTTGAAGTTGAACGCGTAGACGCTGATGCTTTTTTACTAGCTGAATATATTGCTCAACAACTAGAAAAAAGAGTCGCCTTTAGAAGAACTATTAGGATGGCCTTACAAAGGGCTCAAAGAGCTGGAGTTCTAGGTCTTAAAATTCAAGTAGGGGGAAGGTTGAATGGTGCTGAAATAGCTAGAACTGAATGGACTAGAGAAGGTAGAGTACCTTTACATACTTTGAGAGCTGAAATTGACTACGCAACACGTGAAGCTAATACAACTTACGGTGTTTTAGGCATTAAAGTTTGGGTTTTCAAAGGGGAAGTTCTCCCTAAAGAAGAACAAACTATCCCTGTGGGTGCCAGCCCTAAGAGGAAAGCTAGTAGAAGACCTCAGCAATTTGAGGATCGTTCAAATGAGAATTCATAGGAGGTATAACAATGCTTAGTCCAAAACGTACTAAATTCCGTAAACAACATAGAGGCAGAATGAGGGGTGTAGCCTCAAAAGGTAATACTATTGCATTCGGTCAATTTGCTCTCCAAGCTCAAGACTGTGGCTGGGTAACTGCACGTCAGATTGAAGCAAGCAGAAGAGCTATGACTAGATATATCAAACGTGGTGGTCAAATCTGGATAAGAATATTTCCTGATAAACCCGTAACCATGAGACCTGCCGAAACCAGAATGGGTTCTGGTAAAGGTAATCCAGAGTTTTGGGTCGCAGTTGTAAAACCTGGAAGAATACTTTTTGAAATGGGTGGTGAGGATATCACTGAGGAAATTGCAAAAGAAGCTATGCGTCTGGCACAATACAAACTTCCTGTAAAAACTAAATTTATCTCCATTGATAAAAATCTAGAAAATTCATCCCAAGAAAATACAAAAAATAGTAAAAAATCTCAAGAGGAGGTTAAACAATGAAAAACTCAGAGTCACTAAAGGAATTTAAAAAATTAAATTCTGAACAAATTACTGAAAAGATTGACCAATTACGAAAAGATCTTTTTGACTTGAGATTCAAGCAAGCTACAAGACAGCTGAATGAAACTCATAAATTTAAAATTATCAAGAAACAAGTTGCTCAATTACTCACTCTCAGTAAGAGTCAATCTGCTTCTAAAACAACTTCTGATTAATTATTAGTTATGGCACTTAAAGAAAGAATTGGTACTGTTGTCAGCGACAAAATGGATAAAACAGTTGTTGTTGCTGTTATTAACAGATATCCACATCCCACTTATAAAAAAATTGTAAGTAGAACTACTCGATATAAGGCGCATGATCCAGAAAATACATGCGTTTTAGGTGATCGAGTTAAAATTAGAGAAACTAGACCGCTTAGTGCTCATAAAAGATGGGCCATAGAAGAGATTCTCAATAAAACAAGTCAGGCTAAGGAGGTTAAAAAATGATTCAACAAGAAACTTATTTAACAGTTGCCGATAATAGCGGAGCAAAAAGACTCCAATGTATTAGGGTTTTAGGTTCAAATAGAAGGTATGCACATGTCGGGGATGTAATCGTAGCAACTGTAAAAGATGCTCTTCCTAACATGGGAGTTAAGAAATCTGAAGTTGTTAAAGCTGTTATAGTCAGAACTAAAGCAACATTAAGAAGAAATACTGGTAATTCAATTAGATTTGATGACAATGCGGCAGTATTGATTAATGAAGATAAGAATCCAAAAGGTACCAGAGTCTTTGGTCCTGTAGCTAGAGAACTGCGGGATAAAAATTATACAAAGATTGTTTCTCTTGCTCCGGAGGTGATTTAAATGTTGGATTCATTAAAGCAAAAGAAAAATTTCCAGAGAATAAAAATGAGAATCAAAACTGGAGATTTGGTAAAAGTAATTAATGGCAAGGACAAAGGGAAAACTGGTGAAGTTTTAAAAACTATCCCTCTTGAAAATAGAGTAGTTGTAAAGGGAATTAACCTTAGGACCAAACATGTAAAACCAACTCAGGAAGGAGAAACTGGAAGAATTCTTACAGAAGAAGCATCTTTACATGCATCAAATGTAATGTTTTTTTCAAAGGATAAAAATCTTACAAGTAAGATTGAATACTTTATTGATAAAGAGGGGGTTAAGAAAAGAAGATTGAAGAAAACTGGTGAAGTAATTGATTAATTTTTCATCAGAAACCAGATTTCAACTTTTTCTAATTTATCAATTCTGACAAAGACCAGAATTAACAAAAAATTATGACTCTAAAAAATCGCTACAAAGAATCAATAAGACCAAAACTTTTAAAGGACCTTGGTCTTAAAAATATTCATCAAGTACCTAAAGTTGTCAAAGTCAACGTTAACAGAGGTCTTGGTGAAGCAGCTTCGAATTCGAAAGCTCTTGAAGCCTCTTTAAATGAAATGGCAACAATTACAGGACAAAAGGCTTTAGTAACTAGGGCCAAAAAAGCTATCGCGGGTTTTAAAATTCGTGAGGGTATGCCTATTGGCTGCACTGTAACTTTGAGAGGAGACAGGATGTATTCTTTTTTGGAGAGATTTATAAATCTAGCTTTACCAAGAATAAGAGACTTTAGAGGAGTTAATCCAAAAAGTTTTGATGGGAGAGGTAATTACACCGTTGGCGTGAAAGAGCAATTGATTTTTCCTGAAATCTCTTTTGATAAAATAGATTCAATAAGAGGTATGGATATAACTATTGTCACTAGTGCAAAATCAGATCAAGAAGGTAAAGCTCTTTTGCAGGAGTTAGGAATGCCTTTTAGTAAGAATTAAATTAAAACTATGTCAAATCACGATCCAATTTCAGATATGCTAACTCGAATTAGAAATGCGAGTCAAAAAAAGCATACAACCACAACAATCCCAGGCTCAAAAATGTCCTTAAGTATCGCCAAAGTACTTCAAAAAGAGGGGTTCATTTCTGATATTAATGAGGAAGGTGAAGGTTATAAATCACAAATAATACTCGGCCTCAAATATAGTGGAAAAAACAAATTTCCTACTATTCGATCTATGCAAAGAGTTAGTAAACCTGGTTTGAGAATATATAAAAATACTAGAGGTTTACCAAAAGTTCTTGGAGGTCTTGGAGTTGCCATAATATCAACTTCTAAAGGCGTTATGAGTGATCGCGATGCTAGAAAGCAAGGCATTGGCGGCGAAGTCCTCTGCTATGTTTATTAAGGAGAATTAATCATGTCAAGAATCGGAAAAACACCAGTACTTATTCCAGAGAAAGTTACAGTTGATTTTGATGGATTAACAGTTACAGTTAAGGGCCCAAAGGGTGAGTTAAAACGTCTCATGCCTGAGGGAGTTAGTTTTGATAAGAAAGATAATACTGTTGTCGTAAGTCCTACCACAACCAAAATACATTCAAGGCAGAGACATGGTTTATGTAGAGCTTTAATTGCAAATATGGTTGAAGGGGTTACTCAAGGTTTTTCAAAGAAACTAGAAATTGTAGGCGTTGGATCAAGAGCACAAGTAAAAGGTAAAAATCTAGTTGTAAGTGCAGGATATAGTCATCCTGTAGAAATGATCCCCCCTGATGGTATAACATACAAAGTTGAGAGTAATACAAACGTTACCGTATCTGGAATTGATAAGGAAATTGTTGGCAATGAAGCAGCAAAAATCAGATCAATTAGACCTCCAGAGCCATATAAAGGAAAAGGAATTAAATACCATGATGAGAGAATTCTCAGAAAAGCTGGTAAATCTGGCAAAAAATAATTCCAATTAAAAAAATGACCAAACTTTCAAGGAAATTACAAACTCAAAAAAGACATAGAAGATTAAGAAGATTCTTAATTGGAGATGCAACCCGTCCAAGATTGTCTGTTTTTCGCTCTAATAACCATATTTATGCTCAGGTTATAGATGATAGCGCTCAAACAACTATTTGCTCAGCTTCAACTGTTGATAAGGAACTTAGAGAAAAATCTCAGAAATTATCTTCTGATTGTAATTCTTCTTCCATTGTTGGAAAATTATTAGCTAAGAGAGCCATAAAAAAAGGTATTAAGCAAGTAATTTTTGACCGTGGAGGTAATTTATATCACGGCAGAGTAAAGGCACTCGCAGACGCTGCTCGTGAAGCTGGCCTAGAATTCTAACTCTTAATTTTTTACTATGACTGACACTCCAACAAAACAAGAAATTCAATCCAAGAACGATAACGTTCCTGGAGCTATGCCCGTGGAACAAAAAAAGAATAATCGTAATGATCGAAAAAGAAATAGAAGAGGTGATTCAAAAAATCTAGAGAGAGATTCTGATTGGCAAGAAAGAGTTGTTCAAATTAGACGCGTTTCTAAGACTGTTAAGGGTGGAAAAAAAATGAGTTTTAGAGCAATTGTTGTTGTTGGAAATGAGAAAGGTCAAGTTGGAGTTGGAGTTGGTAAAGCAGGGGATGTCATTGGTGCGGTGAGAAAGGGAGTTTCAGATGGTAAAAAGAATCTTGTTAGGGTTCCCTTAACCCCAAATAATTCAATACCGACTTTATCTAAAGGTCGTGATGGTGCTGCTAATGTATTAATTAGACCAGCTGCCCCAGGTACAGGTGTAATTGCTGGTGGTTCAATAAGAACAGTTTTAGAATTAGCCGGTATAAAAAATGTCTTAGCAAAAAGATTAGGTAGTAAAACACCTTTGAATAATGCAAGAGCTGCTATGGTAGCTCTTTCTCAATTAAGAACACACAAATCTGCCTCAAGGGAGAGAGGCATCTCACTTGAACAGCTCTATTCTTGAAAATTATGACTTCAACTTTAAATACACTTAAATCAAACTCTGGCTCGAGAAAGAAAAAATTAAGAAAGGGTAGAGGTATTGCAGCTGGTCAGGGTGCATCATGTGGTTTTGGAATGAGAGGACAAAAGTCACGTTCTGGAAGACCTACACGTCCAGGTTTTGAAGGTGGCCAAATGCCCTTATATAGAAGAGTTCCAAAATTAAAGCACTTTGAAATAATTAATCAAAAGAACTTTTCCATAATTAATTTAGAAAAATTAAATGATTTCAAAGATAACGATACTGTTAACCTAGACTCACTAATTAAGAAAGGATTAATCTTCAAGCCCAAATTTCCTTTAAAAATCCTTGGTAACGGAAAACTTAATGTAAAGTTAAAAGTCCAAGCTCATGCATTTACGAAAGTTGCAAAACAAAAAATTGAGGACGCTGGTGGATCCTGCGAGCTTATAAATAATAAATAAATTTACTAAAAATTTAGGTAATCTTCAAAATGTTTGTCAACAAAAGTAGAAATCCTAGCGCTTCTGAAATACTTTCCCAATTATTTTTAAATAAAGAGCTAAGGAGCAGAGTTTTAACTACTCTAGGTCTCCTCCTTTTAGTAAGACTTGGTATATATATCCCTATGCCTGGTATTGATAGGGTTGCTTTTAAAAGTTTTATAGATCAGGGGGGGCAATTAATAGGTTTTTTAGATATTTTTACTGGAGGAGGAATTTCAACTTTAGGAATATTCGCATTAGGGATACTTCCCTTTATCAACGCATCAATTATTATTCAGCTTCTAACAGCTTCATTGCCTGTGCTTGAAGATTTACAAAAAAATGAAGGAGAAGCGGGAAGAAGAAAAATTGCTCAAATAACTAGATATGTTTCATTAGGATGGGGTTTTTTGCAAAGTATAATTTTTTCCTTAATTCTCAAACAATATGCTATTCAGGGAATAAGTGAAACTACATTTGTCCTGCAAACCTCCATTGCCTTAGTTACTGGCTCAATGTTAGTAATGTGGTTTAGTGAAATTATTACGGAGAAAGGGATAGGTCAAGGAGCTTCATTGGTAATTTTTTTGAATATTGTTTCGACCTTACCTAAGGCTCTAAGTTCAACCATTGAAAAAGCTCAAACTGGTGATAGAGGTGATGTTTTAGGTATAGCAGTTTTACTTGGAGTGTTTTTACTGACAATTGTTGGGATCATTTTTGTCCAAGAGGGAGCAAGACGCATTCCTATTGTTAGTGCAAAAAGGCAGATAGGAAATTCAACACTACTTCCTACAAGGCAAAGTTATTTACCTTTGAAATTAAATGCAGGAGGAGTCATGCCTATCATATTTGCATCTGCTTTAATCTTTTTACCTATAACTATTGCAAATGTTACGGGTAATCCAGTCTTAATCAAGTTAGCCAGTAGTTTAAATCCAGGATCTTCTAATCCATGGCCATATGCTCTTACATTCTTCTCCTTGATTTTGGGGTTCTCTTATTTTTATGCATCTCTTACTATCAATCCAGTTGATGTAGCTTCAAATTTAAAAAAAGGAGGAGTAGCGATTCCAGGAGTTAGACCAGGAACAAATACAGCCAACTACCTATCAGGTATACAAAATAGGTTGACTTTATTGGGAGGATTATTTCTGGGTTCAGTAGCTATAATCCCAGCTGCAGTAGAAAGAGCTACTAATGTTCAGACCTTTCAAGGTTTAGGAGCAACTTCATTGCTTATTCTTGTGGGTGTTGCTATTGATACTGCTAAGCAAATTCAAACTTATGTTATTTCACAAAGGTATGAGGGACTAATTAACAATTAATGAAGAAACATATACTATTTTTAGGAGCTCCTGGAGCAGGGAAAGGGACTCAAGCGGAATTGCTTAGTCAAAGTAATTCTTATTTACACCTTTCTACTGGTGAATTATTAAGAAAAGAAATCGAAATGAATACTGCCCTTGGTATTCAGGTAAAGGATATTATGAATCGAGGGGAACTTGTTAGTGATGAACTTGTATTAAAGATAGTAAGACAAAATTTAGTCAAGGATAATAAAGGTTGGATTCTAGATGGTTACCCAAGAAATTTATCTCAAGTAAATTCATTGAATGAAGTCTTAAATGAAATAAATCAACCTTTGGAATTAGTTTTTTATTTAGATATCCCGGAAGAAGTACTAATTAAGCGTTTGCTTTTGAGAGGTAGAAAAGATGATACGGAAGAGACAATTAAAACAAGAGTTGATATTTATAAAAAAACTACAGAACCATTGATTCGATATTTTAAAGATCTCTCATTGTTAGAATATATTGATGCTGATAGAGATTTAAAAACCGTTTCCGCTGATATCAAACTAAAAATGGCTTGATGATGATGTAGAATATAGTATTAACGTTTTATTTGTTAAACCCCTATGAAGGTCAGATCTTCAGTCAAAAAAATTAGTCCTGACGATCAGATCGTGAGGAGAAGAGGTAAAATCTATGTTATTAACAAGAAAAGACCTCGCAATAAACAGCGTCAGGGTTAAATTTCAACCCTTAAATTCAAACTTTTACTTATTCAAAAAACGTGGCCAGGATTGCAGGAATTGACATACCTCGCGAAAAGCGAGTTGAAATTGCACTTACATACGTCTATGGAATTGGTTTAACGAGATCGAAGCTAATTCTTGCTAATACGGGTGTAAACCCAGATACTCGTGTCAAAGACCTTTCAGATTCTGATGTGCAAAAACTTAGAGGTGCCACAGAGGAATTCACTTTAGAAGGAGATTTGAGAAGAAAAGAGGGAATGGCTTTAAAACGTCTACAAGATATAGGGTGTGTAAGAGGAAGACGACATAGAATGAGTCTTCCAGTAAGAGGACAAAGAACTAGAACGAATGCGAGAACAAGACGAGGATCTAGAAAAACAGTTGCTGGAAGAAAAAAATAATTAACTAAATCTATTTACAAATTGAAGTATTAAATTTAAAAATCATGGCAGCCACAGTAAAAAAAACAGGTTCAAAGAAATCTAAACGTAATGTACCTAATGGTGTGGTACATATTCAAAGTACATTTAATAATACTATCGTCTCAATTACTGACACCTCTGGTCATGTAATTTCTTGGTCTTCTGCAGGCGCAAGTGGATTTAAAGGTGCTCGCAAAGGTACGCCATTTGCAGCTCAAACGGCTGCTGAAGCTGCAGCGAGAAGAGCACTTGATCAAGGTATGAGACAAATAGAAGTACTAGTTAGAGGACCTGGCGCAGGTAGGGAAACGGCCATAAGAGCTTTACAAGTGGCCGGATTAGAAATAACTCTAATAAGAGATGTAACTCCATTACCTCATAATGGATGTAGAAGACCTAAACGGAGACGCGTTTAGGTTTTAACCATTCTCAACCCCCCAAAAAAACTTTTAACCTCATTATTTTCCGTGTTGCAATACCAGATTGACAGAATCGACCATCAAATAGCAGATGATCGCTCCCAAACAGGAACTTTTTTAATTGGCCCTCTAGAAAGGGGACAAGCTACAACTTTGGGTAATTCTCTTAGAAGAGTCCTTATGGGAGGACTTGAAGGGAGTGCGGTTACTGCAGTAAGAATAGCAGGAATTAATCATGAATATGCCACTATTCCTGGAGTTAGAGAAGACGTTTTAGATATCCTTCTCAATTGTAAGCAACTATCAATAAATAGTTCTAATCCAGAGCTCGAAATCGGTAGATTAGTAGCAAGCGGTCCAATGGAGGTGAAGGCGAATGACATTCAATTCTCCTCTCAAGTTGAAATTGTGGATGGAGAAAAACCGATTGCGACTATTCAGGAGGGTCATAACTTAGAGTTGGAAATCCACGTTGAAAGAGGTGTTGGATATAGACCCGTTGACCGTAAGAGCGAAGAGACAACAGCTATTGACTTACTTCAAATAGATGCTGTATTTATGCCAGTTAAGAGAGTGAATTTTACAATTGATGAAACTGCTGTAGCAGAAGGTGCAACAGGAAGAGAAAGATTAAAAATGGAAGTAGTGACAGATGGCTCAACAAGTCCTGATGATGCTATTGCTGAAGCTGCAAATCAATTAATAGAACTCTTCCAACCCCTCGCTACTGTCACAATGGTTGAGGAAATTCCTGAAGAACCTGAACCATCTCCTGAAGCTCAAATTCCTCTAGAGGAACTAAACTTGTCCGTTAGAGCATATAATTGTTTGAAAAGGGCGCAAGTTAACTCAGTTTCGGATTTAATGGGCTTCAGTTATGAAGATCTTCTTGAAATTAAGAACTTTGGCTCTAAATCTGCAGATGAGGTTATTGAGGCTCTAGAGCGAATCGGCATTTCTATCCCACAAAGCAGAACATCTGTTTAACAATTTTAAAGATTATGAGACACCAACTTAGAATTCCATTATTAAGTAAACCTGCTGACCAGAGGAAAGCACTTCTTAGAGGTTTAACTACACAATTAATTAGGGAAGGTAGAGTAACTACAACAAAAGCTCGTGCTAAAGCTTTAAGAAATGAAGCTGAAAGAATGATTTCACTCGCTAAAGATGGGAGTTTGGCTTCTAGGAGAAGGGCTATTGGATATATTTATGATAAAAAATTAGTTCATTCATTATTTGAAAAAGCAAAGGAAAGATATGGGGACAGAAATGGTGGTTATACACGCATAGTCAGAACTGTATCTAGAAAAGGTGATAACGCTCAGATGGCCATAATCGAGCTTGTTTAAGTTGGATAATACAGGGGCTGTTACTAAACAATAACTTTTGAAAAGGGTAGCTTTATTAGTCCAATATGATGGATCTAATTATTCAGGTTGGCAAAAACAAAAAAATGCAACTACTGTTCAAGAAATTTTAGATACAGCTCTTTTAAAGATTACAAATCACAAAGTAAAGACTTTTGCAGCAGGGAGGACTGATGCTGGGGTTCATGCATCAGGTCAAGTAGTACACTTTGATGTTGATTGTATTATTCCAGGAAATAGTTATTCTGATGTCTTAAATAGTATTTTACCCTCAACAATTAGGATCTTGGAATCAGTAGAGGTTAAAGATAGTTGGCATGCATGCTATTCAGCAATGTATAGACATTATCGATATGTCATTAACAATAGTATATTCCCTAATTTGTTCATCAATAATTGGTCATGGCATAGATATCAAAAAGTATTAGATGAAGTTTTAATGTTAAATGCATCCAAGACAATGGAAGGAGAACATGATTTTTTTGCTTTTCAGAAAAGTGGTAGTAATAGAACAAACTCTATTACTAAAATAAAAAATATTGATATCAAAAGAGTAGAAGATTTGATTTTTGTTGATATTAAAGCTTCTGGTTTTTTATATGGAATGGTGCGTTTAATTATTGGACAACTAGTTTTAGTTGGAGAAAAAAAAATATCGCCAGAAATTTTTACAGATAGATGGGTTAACAAAAAGAAAAATGATGTTAAAGAATCTGCTCCAGCTAAGGGGTTATGTTTTGTAAATGCTGTTTATGAAGAAAATGTTTTTAAAAAGATTAATAACAATGATTTTTTCCCTTTATTTTTAATTAAGGGTTTTTCTTAAGTAAGGTTTAATTAAGAGAATTTTTTGTATAAATCATTCAAAACTGTTGTTTAATATTCCTTCAATAAGGTAGAATTTAAGACTAATTTAAATTTATTTGCAGAAATTTGGTAAATGAATAAAACAATTACTCCATCTTTAGAAACAATTGAAAGAAATTGGTTTTTAGTTGACGCAAAGGATAAGACGCTTGGTAGACTTGCTACAGAAATTGCAACTGTATTGAGAGGTAAGAATAAACCGACATTTACACCTCATCTAGATACTGGAGATTTTGTCATTGTAGTAAATGCCGAGAAAGTTGATGTAACAGGTAAAAAAGCATCACAAAAATTGTACAGGAGACATTCTGGAAGACCAGGAGGAATGAAAATTGAAAAATTTGAGTCTTTACAAGAAAGAATTCCTGAAAGAATCATCGAGCAAGCTGTTAAGGGCATGCTGCCTCATAACTCTTTAGGAAGACAGCAATTTAAAAAACTAAAAGTTTATAAAGGTGCTGATCATCCTCATGCTGCTCAGAATCCTGTATTATTAAATAGTTAATTTATCAAAATGAATAGTCAAATAAAAAACAAAGCTGTCTATTGGGGAACTGGAAGAAGAAAAACTTCAGTTGCTAGAGTTCGCTTGATTCCAGGAAATGGATTAATAAAAATTAATGGTCGTGCCGGAGATGATTACTTAAACTTTAATCCTCTGCACTTAAATTCAATAAAAGCGCCTTTGCAAACATTAGGCCTTGAAAATTCTTATGATATTTTGGTAAATGTTTTTGGTGGTGGATTGACTGGTCAAGCAGATGCTATAAAGCAAGGTGCAGCTCGAGCACTTTGCGAATTATCTCCTGATAATAGGAAACCTCTAAAAACTGAAGGCCATCTCAGTAGAGATCCTAGAGCTAAAGAAAGAAGAAAATATGGTCTTAAAAAAGCAAGAAAAGCTCCTCAATTCTCTAAACGCTAAAGTAATTTCAATTATGCCAAAATCAGAAATACACCCAAAATGGTATCCAGATGCAAAAGTTATTTGTAATGGAGAAGTTGTGATGACTACTGGCTCCACGCAGCCTGAATTACATGTTGATGTTTGGAGTGGAAATCATCCATTCTTCACCGGAACTCAAAAGATTCTTGATACAGAAGGAAGGGTTGATAGGTTTATGAAAAAATATGGAATGGGTTCAGCTAATTCAGCCACATCAAAAGATCAAAAAGAAGAAAAAGATTCTAAAAAATAGAATTTTCAAAATTAAGCACAATTTCAATTGGAATACTCAACATTAATTGCAAGGTTGAAAACTGCTTCAGAAAGTTTTGAAAATTTGGAAGTGCAACTTGCAGATCCTGATATAGCTAATGATCCAAAAAAATTAGAATCTATAGCAAGAGAAAGGTCAAAATTGGAACCTTTGGTGATTGATTTTAATAAGTTGCTTGATACTGATAAAGAAATTGAAGATTCAAAAAATCTACTTAGAGAGAATAGAAATGATAAAGAAATGGAATCTTTGATTAATGAGGAGTTAATAATTCTAGAGGAATATAAGAATGAACTGATTCAAAAAACCACCATCGCCTTATTACCAAAAGATCCAAGAGATGAGAGAAGTGTAATGTTAGAAATCAGAGCCGGTGCAGGAGGTAACGAGGCTTGTATCTGGGCGGGTGATTTGGCAAGAATGTATGAAAGATATGGACAAAAAATTGGATGGTCTGTAAAACCTGTTAGTGCTTCCGAGTCAGATATGGGAGGATTCAAGGAGTTAGTTATATCCGTTAAGGGAGATTCTGTATATAGTCAACTTAAATTTGAGGCTGGTGTCCATAGAGTCCAAAGGGTTCCAGCTACTGAATCGCAAGGAAGAGTTCACACCTCTACTGCCACAGTGGCTGTCATGCCTGAGGCTGATCCTGTTGAAGTTAAGATTGATCCAACTGATCTAGAGGTTGGCACAGCAAGATCAGGAGGTGCAGGGGGACAAAATGTTAATAAGGTAGAGACAGCTATTGATCTTCTCCACAAGCCAACAGGAATAAGAGTTTTTTGTACTCAAGAGAGATCACAATTGCAAAATCGCGAACGAGCAATGGAAATTTTAAGAGCTAAATTGTATGAAATTCAATTAAAAGAAGCCAATGCAAAAGAGAGATCACAAAGGCTTTCCCAGGTTGGAACAGGCGATAGAAGTGAAAAAATCAGAACTTATAATTTTAAAGATAACAGGACAACTGATCATAGATTAGGTTCCAATTTTTCTCTTGAGCCAATTCTTGCTGGTCAATTAGAAGAAGTGATTAATGCATGCATAGCTCAAGAACAAAAAAGAATGATGGAAGATTTTAATAAAGAAGTAAATTAAGATTTTTTTATTAGATAGCAACCCCTATTACGTATTTACTCCATTCTTTATGCTTGCCAGAGTCGATTTGTCTTGTAGCTTCAAAATTTAGATTACTTAATGGACGATAAGGCCCACGTTTTAAGGGCATATTCGCCTCTTCTGGGGTTCGATTACCTTTTTGTACATTACATCTTAGACATGCTGTAGTAACATTTTCCCAGTTATCTGTTCCACCTCTGCTTCTCGGTAAAACATGATCTATTGATAGGTCACTACCCCTATAGTTACAGTATTGGCAAGAATTATTATCCCTCAGAAGAATATTTTTTCTTGTTAAAGAAACCTCTCTAAAAGGAACTTTGACGTAGTAACGAAGTCTTATAACTGTGGGCAACTTTTTCCCACTATGAATAGAATATGTCTTATCTTCCTCTAAGCTTTCTGCTTTACCTTTAATCATCAAAATTACTGCTCTTCGCCAGGAAGTGATGTTTAAAGGTTCATAAGATGCATTTAAAACTAGAGTCTGGCCCATGCCAAAATACAATTTACATGTCATGCTAACTGTATATTTCAATAAGCGCATATATTTGTGCAAAGTTAATGCAAAATAGGCAAACAAATCAGGTATTTAAATTTGACAAATTTCCAAATTTTGAAAAAGATATAGATTTTAAACAAAGAGCATGGATTGAAGTTAAAGGTAAAGCAATAGAAACAAACGTTAGGCAGTTAAGATCAAAATTAAGTAAAAATTGTCAATTTATGGCAGTCGTTAAAGCAGATGGATATGGACATGATGCGGAATTAGTATCACAGTATGCTATCAAAGGTGGAGCATCTCAATTAGGTGTTGCCACATTAAATGAAGGCATTAAGATCCGTTCTTCTGGAGTTAAAAAACCAATACTTATCCTCGGAAATCTTTATACGAAAAGGGATCTTATTATATGTTTTAAAAATGATCTTATGCCAACTATCAGTAGTATAAGAGAATGTTTAATTTGCAATAATATTGGTAAGCACTTTGGATCGAAATTTCCTTTACACCTTAAAGTTGATACCGGAATGTCAAGATTAGGATTTGAATACGATAAATTTGTTCAGCAATTTGAAAAAATAAGATCTTTTGAAAACATTTTAATAAAAGGAATATATAGTCATTTATCCTCTGCAGATGAACTCAACTCATTAGATCCAAAAAGTATTACACAACTACAAAGGAAGAAGTTTCAGGAATTATTAAAGCAAATTAATTTTGATAGAAATAAAAATATCAAGATTCATTTGGCTAATTCAGCGGCAATGCTTCTTGATAAAAATTTCCATTTTCATATGGTACGTGTTGGATTATCTATGTATGGATATAAACCTTTATCAAAATCAAATAAAAATTTATTGCTTAAACCAGCTTTATCTTTGAAGGTTAAAGTAGCTTTTATAAGAACTATTGATAAAGGTGTAAGTGTAAGTTACGGAGGGAAATTTGTAAGTCATAGAAAAACTAAATTAGCTGTATTAAGTATTGGTTATGCAGATGGTGTACCAAGAAATCTTTCAGGCAAGATAAACGTTATCCATAATAATAAATTTTATCCCCAAGTTGGATCTATAACTATGGATCAAATGATGATAGACATAACAGATTCGAATGAAATTAAAGTTGGCAGTACAATGGTATTACTAGGATCTGATGGAGATAAAACAATTTCTCCTCTTGATTGGGCAAGAGAATCTAATACTATTCCTTGGGAAATTCTTTGTTCTTTTAAAAATAGATTACCGAAAGTTCAAGTTGATTAGACATTTCGATTAAATAAAAAATTTTGAATGTTTGCATAAAAATTGATAATGTATAAGAACTGGAGAGGTGGCTGAGTGGTTGAAAGCGGCTCCCTGCTAAGGAGTTACAGGAGGTAACTTTTGTCGAGGGTTCGAATCCCTCCCTCTCCGTGATTATTCGGTTTCAAGAAGTAATATACAGTCCCAAATCGCTTTGTATCACATGAAAATCGACAAAGCATAGTGTCTTGGATACCCATATTGTGCCATATATTTTTTCTCTGTGTTGTTGGTATTGTTGTTGGGAAACAAATCTTTGTTGTTGGTAATAATTCAGTAATAGTAATACTTTAGAAGGATTATGTTGTTGGGATAATGATATGTTGTAGGGAAAATCGTTATTTCTCATTTAGTAATCACTATTTGTTAATTAGTAATCACTAAATTTCATTTAGTAATTGCTTAAATATAAAGATATTTTTTGGCATAAAAAAAGACCCAATCCCTGCAAAAATTGAGTCGAAAATTGTTATCCCTAAATGGAGAATTGTCCGATTTCTCCTTAATTATTTATTCGACCTTGAGAGGAAATTTTCATGGGCGAAAATTTTTTTTGAATCGTGGAGTGTAGATCTGCCTGTCGTAACACTTTGTAGACTAGGGAAGTTAGGCATTTTTATATCAAGGTGCAGATTCTCACGAACGAACGCCCCTCCTACTTCTTGAAAATCTGCTTCTTCAACTTCTCATCCATATAAACAACTTCTAGAAGTCGGTTCATAGTATTTTGAAGATCCATTTTTGCAAATTTAGAAATATCTTTCAGCATTTGCACTCGGATAGGGGTCAGTTTGGGTTGCATTAGTAAAACTCTCCCTTATGCAGAGGTTGAGCAGTTGTTACTGCTTGCATAATCTTCGGATGATAGGGTTCAGCACCTTCAGGAGGCGTTCCATGATGCCAGTTTGACACTTGTGGTGATATTCGATTTGCAAAAGCATTCCACACCATATAGTAGGTTCTAATCATGCCTTCAAATTGCCCTTCTCCCTCTTCATAAAATGTCTTTCCAATAAGTGGATTCATGTTTCTTAAATCTTGGAAAGTCCTTTGTCCGTAATACATTTTTATACTCCTTCTAATTCATCTTTTTTGCGTAAGTTGTAGATCATATTCGTACACCTTTTATATACATCTGCTCTTGTATATACCCCTAGATCTTCCATTAGGAAATTCTCTATTTTTTCAAATTTTGGAACTTCATCTTTCTTGTATGACATTTGAAATCTGTTCTGTTTAATCTTTAATGCTTGCATTTTCGCTGTGTGGTTTATGTGTAGTAAATATTTAGTCGGGTTTTATGTTCAATCTGCTGCCTTCCATAATTTGCACGCTTAACTTGCCTTCTATAGAACGCACAACTATATTTTTTTGATGCTTTTTAATGTGTCTTAACCCTTTGTCCTTCGGACAAACTTCCTTCGGAACAACTTTTTGTTTTTTTATTTCTGTTTTTGCCTATAGTAATCTTTCAACCGATACAAAGGTATCTATACAAGTTATGTATTTGACTTATACATATATTGCGATATCAAAACATATTTTTTTGAATGGATTCAATATGATTGGAATTCACGAAATTTGATCAAATTTTGCCATCGAAGTAATCCCTCATTATTGATTTAAGATAGATATATCTTCTGGATATCTTGATCTTAAAAATTTTTCAAAGTGTAATTTATATACATTATCTTCTTTAATTTCCGCTATTGATTCTATTTTTAGTACATAAGGGTTAATAGGTTTAATTGCCATTCGAGATGATATTTTAAAACCGTCATCAATTTTTATTTTGTCTTCTTATTTTCTTTTAACTTAAGAAGGTAGATGCACTCTTATTATAAATATTTTCACTATGCATTTAATAAATTAAATTAACCCTATATTTTTATTAACTAGAGTTGTATGAACTTTTATGTGTTGAGAAATAGGATTTATGTAGTTTTTATTTTAATGGAGTTATTTGTCATTAAATATAAATTAAATTTAAACAAATTGAATACAATAACATCTAGTTTTCTTGAAATCCTATCAATAAATATTAAATTACTATAAATTCACCAAAGTCTTTCCCTTCATATTCTTTTTCAATTAAAGTTTTGAACCATTGCCTCAAAGGGTAATCAGTGGTGGAATCTTCATAAAAATATTTATTATTAAAAACAATTTTGTAATCTCTTAATTTATTAAGAAGTTTATCTTTCCAAAAAATATCCTCATTCTTTTCTTTCTCGCGTATTCGTATTTTTGCAGCGGTAACTTCCTCAACCAATCTATTCATATGTTGTAGATCTTTTATAAAACTCATTGCCAAGTTTTTCTCGTCTGCTGTAAGTTTTTCGTAAATTTGTTCTTTGTCAGACGGATCTAGCAGTGATGGATTGTCCTTTAGAAGTCTCATTATATTACCGTTTAATCTATAAAAATTTTTAGAATCTCTTATTAAGTAATTTTTCTGTTCTAACTGTCTCACATAGGGTTCTCTTTTAAATTTTATAAAATCCTTTCCGCTCTCATAGAATTCAATTAGAAGATCTTTTTGTTTAGATTCTAGGTTTTTTAAGTTCTTTCTATCAAAATAAAATTTTTTTATCATTTGTGAAAAACTAAAAATAAACCCAATAAAAATTAAACTCTGTACGATCAAATATTTTATTTCTTCAATGGTTTTTTGAGATGTAATAATATTCCAATTAACTAATAATATAAAAAAAATCACGAATGATTTTGCAGGGTTTTTTTTGAACGACTCCCAAAGGTCAAAATTCGTTTTCAACCAGGTTAATAGAGGTCCTAAAAATTTATCAAAAGGTTCCATAAAATAATTCTTTTACTCTGACTATATTTTTTATATTAGCGACCCCTAACCTATAAAAAACAAAAGTTTTTATTTTAATTATCAACCCAATCACAGTGAAAAAATCCAATTTAATGAGAAATTATTTAATTTTTTTTTAAAACTCTTTAAATGCCTTTGTCCTTCGGAACAACTTTTTGGTTTGTATTTTTGGATTTTTATATAAGATGCCTTTGCAGATATAACATAGTTATATATACAGAAAACACATTAGACTTACATTAATTAGGTGTATTTGTTTCCATTCTTTAACATTAAGAAACAAGTGATACCAGACAATACTGCGTGATACTTCTCTATATTTTTAAGATTGAAAAATATAAAAAATTAATATACAATATATACACATATCTATAAAGATATACTTTTTAAAATATATGACCATAACAGAGAAGTACCTTCAAATGGTACTGAAGCATCATGTTGCAATTTTTCCGAATCAGTCAGTTAGAGAAGTAACTATTAACGGATTAATTGGATATGAGTTCCCATGTCCTTTTTGTTCAATGATGTGCGACAAGGAATCTTCCAGAAATAAGAGATGTGCTTACTTACTTCCTCAAAAAGAAAGTTTTAGTTGGGTATTCAAATGTCATAGGCATAAAACTAATGAGTGTCAGACAAGTCGATCATTCCCAAACTTTCTTGCAATGCTAAATCAAGATCTTTTCAACAAATATCAGATGGAAAGGTTTCATTCTGGAACTACTGGGAAGGGTCACAATATCGCAAATCCTAAATTATTTAAAAAACCATGAGAAACACTTTCACAATTACGATTCAAGGGAATCAAGGTATAGAATCAAAAGCATCTTTTGTTGTTTCTGGTAATAAGGCAAGAAGAATAATTGAAATTCTTGAACCAAATATTATGCAAAGAAGGAAAGTCGAAGAAGAAACTCCTGTGAAATTGGATGCTTTCTTTGCTTGAAAATTATTGCTGCTTTACTAAAGGATAAACGTCTTTACATTTTGATTTTTCGTTTTCATAATCTTTGATAGCAGAATCCCATTTTGATAAATCTGCTTCTTTTCCAGAAATATATAATTCCATTTCTGCCGAATAGGTTGCTGCTTCAATCCGACTATTGAATGAAGAATTACAAAAAAGAATACTTCCAAATTTTTCATAGTCAGTAAAATCCCTATTCGCTGCATATTCAGCATTTGCCCTTTTCTTATCTAATGCTTTATATTCCAAATCCTCAATACTAGGTTTTGGTCGGAGTAAGAATGCTTTATAGTCCAAATCCTCAATACTAGGTCGGAGTAAGGATTGGTTCGCTTGTGCATTTAGATATGCAAAAAGGGAAAAACAAATAAGAACAACAGCAAATACACTAATTAACCAAGTGTTGGGTTTATCCATTTATTTTTGCCTGACTGACTGAAAATAAACTTTATCTGCTGGATATCTTGCCTTAACTAGGTCTTCTAGGTGTCTTCTGTCAGCAGTATCACTCTCAACTTCAACTGTATGAGATCTTTTTTGAAAATCTACATATCGGACTTTTGCAATTATCTTCATTTGATTTTCTCCCAGAACTCTTTTAATGATGATTGCATCTGTCCTGTATTTTCTTTTGGATCATCTTTGTCTAAACCTCTTATCTTTCTGTATCTGGAATACATATACCCAAGATAGATTCCCTGCATGAAATTCTTTGCTCCATTTTCTAGGAGATTTCTTTCAAATTTATTATTGAAATGCCCACTTTCAAGGATTTCTTTTTTCCAATCTATCTCTTCTTTCATAATTAAATCCCTGAACTGACACAGAATCTTGCGACTGTTGATTTGCTCATGCCTAATGATTTTGCGATTGACCCATACCCTCTCTGTGCCTGTCTCATGCTTTTAATTTCCTCCATTTGATGTTGACTAAAACTTCTCTTTCTACCCATCTTCACGCCTCTTGAAATAGCAACTGCTCTTCCTTCAGATGTTCTTCTTCTAATATTATTCAATTCCATTTCAGCAGAGTAACCCATAACTCCAACTATTAAATTAATAATCTCTTTATTCATAGTAGTCGTATCTAATCTGCCATCTAAAGTTCTTATCTTTACTCCCTTTTCTAATAACTTGTTCACTTCTACCAACATAGTGACCATAGTTCTTCCTAATCTGCTTAATTCATCAAGAATTAAAAGATCTCCTTCTTGGATTTCATCTAATAATTTGGATAATTCTTTTCTATCTCCATAATTTGATGTACCTGTAATGAAATCTCCTACGATCTGTTCGCACCCTGCTTCAGTTAATGATCTGATCTGTCTCTCCTGATCTTGAGCATCAGTTGAGCATCTCCAATATCCGTAAATTGTGTTCATTTTCTGGGGTGTTTCTTATATCCGTATCATAGCATTTTGACACCATATTATGACACCTTAAGAACCCAGTATTTACATACCAGGATATGGGGTGTCAATAATTACGAATTATTGAACCCTTTTAGTTCCTATATCCGAACTATGAATCCAATAAAAAGAGGAGGATAATATAGATGTAGATACAGGAGGTCTTTTGAAACTCTTTTCTCCTTTCACTATCCTCAATCAAAACTTTCATGAAATGGATTTGATTAGAGAGGCAATGAAGAACAGAAAATTAGCAACAGAAAGATTGCACGAAGATTATAGAAAAATGAATAAAAACCATCAATTTGCTTAAATCTTTAATCAAAAAATAAATCGTGCCATTTTGAAATCCTACTTTCAATACTTTTTATTAGTCTGTTATCAGTTCATTATTTGTTTTTGAACGCTCTCTAAAAGCAGTTTCAACAACTAAAACTTTTTGCTCTGCATCTAAACTACTTTTTTCGGGAGAAAAGTTGGCATCCAAAAAATTTCGCTTTGCTACTAGGAAAAAGAAGCAATAACTTAATGGAAAAATAGAAAAATAAGCGGGATATTTTTTAATCGTATATTTTGCAGATTAATTAAAACCGTTGATAACCCTAATGATAGGCAGTCTTTTTTATGGAAATTAAACGTAGTATATGTCACTTAAAACTATTCAATTAAACCTTCTTTATAAAGCATTTTTATGAACCATTTTCTAAAACCCAAATGATGAATATAAGGTTTGGGAATGCCATACATAATTTCCGATTCAAAACATTTTTTAAAAAAAGGAGATTTAGTATTAAATTCACCCAAATCTGCATTCTTTATACTTTTACTAATCCAATCCTTTTCTTCTGGTTTAAAGGATTTATATATTTTAATCTGTTGTCTCCGAGATGGATCTAGTAAGGATAAATTGTTGAGCATTATTGTTTTTATATTTTTGTTTAATTTGTATGTGGGATTCCAAACGGGAAGAACTCTTATTAAGTATTTTCGATCTTGCAATAATTGCACGCTTTTGATTTCAGGAAGAGTTATTTCTTCATTATCTTTTTCCCAGAAGATAATTAAGATATTTTTCAGTTCATGTTCTATATTTTTCAGTTTTAACTTATAAATAAAAGTTTCTACAAAACTAAAAATGAATAGTTTTTTTGATATTGAACCTGATATTAAACAAAAATCGTAAATAGTTAATGCAGTTCGTGAAAGTTCTAAATTTCCTTGGAGAAGTTCCTTAAATTGTTCAGGAAAAAGATACATTCCAAAAATCATCGGTGTTAAAATCCAAGGATTTAATAAAAAATTTTTAAAAAAAATCTTTTTAAAGTTTTCAGGAAACATATGCAATATCCCTTTATTGTCCTCTTTCATTTAAGTTTTTTTTCATTAAATGTATATCCTGAATATTATTATGCTTAAAGTAGTTAAAAATTTCAGCAATTTAAACTATAAATGATTAGTTGATACTTTTTGAATCTCTAATGAGAATTGCATTACTTATGAGGATGATTCATTATATTCAGAAAGTTGCTTTCAAAGACATCTTTAATGATACGCCAATTTCTTAAGTATATCTTTTAAAATGTGCAGAATTAGATTTCAAACAATTTTATCTTCAAAAGTACTGAAAATTTTGCTACCAGATCGGAGATGATTGGTTCATCCTCTTCTAGTCTTATTCACTTCCTTGTCTACAAAGTCGGGGAAGTGCTTTGACTCCTGAATTATTTCTACTCCTAATTAATGGCAAAAGATAGTCGTGACAACCACAAAGCACTAATACTCGGGTAGAAATACCCTATGAATTTCAAGTAAAAAGGAGGACAATATAAGTGTAGATATAGGAGGTCTTATGAAACTCATTACTCCTTTCACTATTCTCAATCGAAAATTCAATGAAATGGATTTGATTAGAGACGCAATGAAAAAAAGAAGACTAGCAACAGAAAGATTGCATGATGATTACAGGAAAATGTACAAAAATCATCAATTTGCATATTGAAAATAGTTGTACTGAAGTTGCTTAATTTATTTAATTTTTTCTATTGAAACTACTTTCCAATCTTTTACTGTTGGGTCAATAGTATCTTCATCACATCTCTCTTCGTTTAACCAAAGTTCATTCCAAATAAATGCCTCAAATTGTTCATTTGCTTCTTTCTCATCATCTGCAATAGTTTTAAACTCTCTATTTTTTTCATCAGGAACAGAATATATGACTTTATAGTTTTCACTTAATAAAGTTTCTGCACGAGCAACTACCTTTTCCTTATCTTCTTCTCTATAAGCATACGAATCTAATAAATCTCCTCTTTTATTTTTTAGAAGTTCTTTTTGGTTAATTTTTACTTGAAGGTGTTGAAGTGGTTTTTTCTTATTTTTGATTGCTAATTCATAAAAATTCTTGTAATCAAAAAAAGTAAAATTCTTAAATCCTCTTATGTAAATAGGTTGATTTGAGGGTGGTTTTCCAAAAAACCAATTTAGTTCCTCAACATTAAAAAACATAGGATCTCCATCCCAATTCCCCTTTTCAATTTTTTCTTTCATCCCCTTATACCAAAACCATTCTTCATCAAATAAATTTGGCATCATTACATGATTTCTATGCCACTTTATTTGTTCATCTTCTGGAAACTTCGCTAATACTTTTTTCCCAATTATTACTTCCGTATCCCATAACCAAGAACTTTCCCCATATTCAATTCCACTATCTTCATACTTACCCAAAACTTTTTCAGGAATATTTCTGCTATTGAGTTTTTCTAACCAAGACCAATCCATATCCCTGAAAATTTTTGAAATTATACACTAAATTTTTAATCCATTTTGTATCAATAGATTTCCCCAGTTTTCAAGAAATTTCTTTCTTCTTTCAAGCATGATTGATTTGTCATACGCTTTTCTTACTTTGTCTCCTAATAAATGACCCATCTGTCTTTGGATGATTTCTGAATCTTCTCCAAGTATTTCTTGACCTACTGTGAGTGCGGTGGATCTCCAACCATGAGCAACTAAAACATTTTGATATCCAATGTTTCTTAAATAGTTGTTGGGAGTGCTTGGATCAAGATGTGAAAATCTACTTTGTCGAATTGGAGTGAAAATATATTTTTCGCCCATGCTGTATTCAGCAATTTGACTTAATAGTTTGTCCAAATTTTCAGTTAATGGGACATAGTGAGGAATGTGGTCGTTCACTCCCTTTTTTCTCTTCAAACCTGATGTATTCCCTTCAACCTCAATACATCTGATTCCATTAATTTTTTTGATCCAACTCCATTCCAATCTGGTACTAGCACCAGCACGAAGGAAAGTTAATAGTAAAAACTTTGTAGATAAAACAGAAATTGGATGAGCATTATGTCGGTTTAGATTTACTTCTTTGAGAAATTTTGGAACATCATCAAAGGATATTGTCTTGTGATGACTCTGTTTATGATGATTCTTCTCTCCTTCTGGTCTAGTTGCTGGATTTTGTCCTCTGCTCATCCAACCTTGAGCAATCGCAAAATTAAATGCTCCTTTTAATATGTCTTGGCATCTTCTAGAAAGATCTACATTATTCCCTTTTCCAGCATCCTTAATTTCCTCTACAACTCTCATTATTTCTTGTCTGCCTAATTCTCCATCCCACTCCAGATCCTTTAAAGGTATGTCCCCATCAATCTTTGAAAGTATTTGATTATTGAATTTGTTTTCATACTCCTTAAGTGAAGTTTGCTTTATTTCATGGGATTTCTGTTTTAAGAATCCATTAATAGCGTGCTTCAAAGTTTTTGTTTGTGAGATTACTTTTTTTCCATAATCCTTTGGACTCTTTCCCATTTGGGATGACCAAATTAATCTTTTCTCCCACTCTCTATTTGCTTCAGGTACAGTTGAAAATTTTCCAAATCCATTTCCAAAAGATCCAATATAAACAGTTGTCTGTTTTTTTCTGAATCTGGTTCTTCCAACAAAGCATTTTGTACCGCCTTGTTTGATAGATGAAACTTCAATAATCAATCCATTACCAGTACCACAACTTTTGTTATAGGTTTTAGTGGTAGGAACTAACGATTTAATATCTTTGCTTTTAAGCATCTTATTTTCCTCCCTCAATTAAAGTTTTTAAGTCGATATATCTCCAGCGAACAGATGTTTTGCCAATAGTGATTGGTTTAGGAAAAAGACCTGATGCTATATCTCTGTATAATTTCGTTTTTGAAATTTGAAATAGCGAACAAACCTCTTTCTGCGTGAACAGACGAAGTGATTCCATGATGAATTTTAAAAAGTAAAAATATTGACGATTTTTTAACTTGTTAGTCAGGCGGAGACAGGGCGGGAATGTCTGTCTAAAAGAGAGATCCTTATCGGATGCGGTGTTATTCTGTTGTCTTCTAATTATAGACGAAACTTGTCCAAATGTCAAGTGCTGGAATGGATCTGACGGAATCAGGAGGTCATAATTTCGGGACATTTTATGTGTTGTTGGGATTGTTGTTGGGAAAATCCAAAAACACAAATGCTATGTCCCAATCCGTGTCATACAGTCCTTTTAAGATTCAGTCTGAATACCTCCCTCTCCGTGATTATTTGGTGCTAGGAGGCGTTATAAAGACTTAAATTGTAGATATTGTAGTGGTTCTCTCTGATTGTGGGAGTTAGGGATTATTGATAACATATCACGAAGTTTCAGTTTGTTAGGGGATAAAATAGGGGATAAAGTGCTTTTGTAAGGTATTTTTCTTTTAAGAAGTAATTTATTTAATTTCTTATGGGCATTGATCCAAAAAGAACACTTAAATATAGATTTCCAGAAATAGCAAAAGAGTGGCATCCAACTCTTAATGATCCATTAACTCCTGAAAATGTGACTTATGGATCCGGTCAAAAAGTATGGTGGCAATGCCCAGAAGTTAAAGACCATATTTATGATGCGATAATCTCTGATAGGACGAATAAAAATAAAAGAGTTGGATGTTCTTTTTGTCGCGGAAATTTGAGAGTCAGTCCAGAAAGATCATTAGCAACCCTTTCTCCAGAAATAGCAAAAGAGTGGCATCCAACTTTGAATGCCCCATTGACACCAAATGATATTTTCAATGGATCAAGGAAATTAGTATGGTGGCAATGCCCAGCAGTAAAAGAACATATTTATGAAGCAGAAGTTAATTCAAGAACTGGTAAAAATAAAAATGGTTGTTCATTTTGTAGTGGCAATATAAAAGTCAGTCCAGAAAGATCATTAGCAACTCTTTCTCCAGAAATAGCAAAAGAGTGGCATCCAACTTTGAATGCTCCATTGACACCAAAAGATGTCTTTAATAGTTCTCATCAAAAAGTATGGTGGCAGTGCCCAAAGAATGAAGAACATTTTTGGGATGCAAGAATTCAAGATAGAACAAGAAATGATAAAAGAAGGTCAAAAGGGTGCCGAATTTGTAAATAGATATATTTGTGAATTTCTATACAAATAACTTCTTAGATTGAGGGGATAAAATAGGGGATAAAATCACCTATTTTTTAAGATTTATTGGTTCATATCGTTCCATAACTGCTCTCTTCGGGTCACTCTGAATTCCTCCCTCTCCGTGATTTATTTAGAAAATTTTTAATTAATATTTGTTTTAAAACAAGTCAAGATCAATATCTTCTAGGTCATAAATAGAATTTAAAATCAAGTCAGCGCCTGCATTTCTAAGATTTGTTTCGTAAGAATTACGTTCTTTTAATCGAGAATTTAAATGTAAATGAGGGGGAGCTATTCCGATACTTATGAATTTCTGAGATGGTATTTCCTTTCTAGCGTTTATAACTGTATTTATATCTGCAATAGTATCTCCTACATATGCAATGGGAATATTTGATTCACCAATTTTATCTCCAATAAGCTTTTTTGATAAGTTAATAAAACCTTTAGGATCAGGCTTATCCGGGGCATCTCCCATAGATATTAATGGTGGTGATTTTAGTCCAAGTCTTTTTTCTAAAACAAATTTTGCAGAAGCAGACTCTGCACCACTAACAAAACCCCAGATTATTCCATTATCTTGAATTAAATCAAAAAACTTTTTATCAACTAACAACTCCTCATTTGTTATGTAACCCGACCAGTATTTACTATCTTTATTTGGATCTCCACCAAAGTAAAACTTTTCAAAACATTTTACTATCTCCTCTCTTGGAGGAATTTTAAGTTTTAAGTTTTCTTTTTTTATACATCTTTTTATAAGTTCTAAACTTAAATCCCAGTCATTATTCCAGATCCCTTCATTTTTGGCATTATCAATATCTATATAACTTGGCTCCCATCCGGTAAATTTGTAGACAGTTTTTTTTAATGAAAGTCTGTAACTATTCTCTACGCTGCGGATTACCCCATCAATGTCAAACAAAATTAAACCAATATTTTTCAATTAATTTTCTTACATCATTATTATAAAAGATTAGTATTCTTATAAAGAAAAAGCAAAGAAAAACATTCTATTTATAAAAATTATGGATTAACGAAACTTAATTTTGTAAATATCCTCTGGGAGTGAGAAATATTTCGTCAACTAAGGTTGTTTGAGAATTGCCAATAATAATGATTGATAACATATCAATCTCTTTAAAAGGTATGGTATTTAAAGTAAAAAATTTTTTGGTTTGATTTTCTCTCCCTACTTGTCTAGCTAATAAAACTGGAGTATCACCATGCCTAGATTGTAAACATATATCTATTACACTTTTAAGCTGCCAATTTCTCTCAATGGATTGAGGATTAAATAAAGCTATTACAAAGTCGCCCATAAGAGCTCCTTTAATTCTTTTTTCTATTAAAGGCCATGGAGTTAATTTATCGCTTAAGCTTACTGAACAAAAGTCATTCATTAGTGGTGCTCCACTAATTGCAGCAGCTAACTGAACACTACTTATACCTGGATGTACTTCAAAGTAAGGTCTATATTCTTTTTTGATTTTTTGTAGTAACTCTAAAAGTAAACCTGCCATTCCATAAAATCCAGATTCACCTGAAGAAATTAAAGCCACTTTTATTCCTTCTTCAGCTAGTTTAATTGCTTTATTGCATCTCTCTTTTTCCTCAGTAAGTTTACTTTCAATTAAAACCTGATCATTCCTTTTTAAGGGTTTTATTAAATCTAAATACATTTTGTATCCAATCCAAACAGTACATCTTGAAAGTGCTTTTCTCGCATTATTGGTTAGGAAGGAGATATCACCTGGCCCACTTCCAATAATATGGATCTCACCATGGGTTGGATTATATTGATTTTTTGATTCTGCTACAGCGATAGTTACTGCCCCAGATTGATTTTTGAAAATTCTTTTTTCTTCTAATAATTTTGATTCTTGTCCTGCTGCGAGTAAGCAAGAGGCTTCTGCTACGGAAGGTGTACCAATTTCATTTTGTACGACACTTGATGGATTTGGAACAATTATTGTTGAAAGATCTTTTTTACTAAAAAACTTTATAGGCAAGTTTTTTTCTTCAGAAAGTTCTAAAATTCCTTTCTCATCTTTTTTTATATCTATAGTTGCAAATCCCGCAATTGATTGCTGCGATAAATTTCCTGACTCCAAAAGATTATTTAAAGAATTTGCTATTAATTCTTTGCTTGTATTTCTTTCACATCCAATGCCAATCCACAATACAGGCGGGTGCCAAGTTGTTCCATGATTTTCGAATATACTCACATGAAATGTTGAATCTGGTTTTTCTTTTTCTTTTTTATCAATTTGATTAATAATCTCAGCTGATTCTGAAGTTTTCCATAAGCTATTACCAGATAATTGTTTGCAAAATATTTCTTCGTTTTTAGATTGTTTAATTACTAGTTTTGACCAATCGTTTATTTTGCCAGATCTTTTCCACCCCCATTGATTTCCAAATGCATCAAGATTTAAGAGGCTTTGATCATTGGAATTATTAGTTTCTATAATTTCGCCACCAAGCAAATTAGCAATTTGACATGAAATATTTTGCGTATTTGACTGATGTAAGCCAATTAATGGAACTATCTTGGAACATTTGTTATCTATAACTATTACTCCTGGATCTTGATCTTTAGAGGTTAAAAATGGATTTATTATGCGTATTGATGCAGCAATTGAGCCTATAAAAATTATTAAATCTATCTTCTGCCATTTTTTTAGTAATATTTCTCTAGGTTTTTGTACTTGAATAAGTTCATTTTCCTTTCCATCGTCTTTTGAAGAACCCGCAACATATATGTCTTTGACAAATTCGGTTTTTTTAAGCCTTTTTAAAATTTCTTTTGAATTATTAGATAGACCAATCGCAATGCCTTTCAAATTAGAAACTATTGATAGTAACTTTGAAATTATATCCTGTCGCTGGATTTAAAAAATTTTCTTTGAAATATAAAAAAAAATTTAAGAAATTTATATAAATTTTGAGTAAAAATACTCATAATTTAGTCATAGACTAGAATTTAACAAAATATTCATATAGTAACAATCATTAGAACATTTGTTACGTTAATGCATAACGAAAGAATCTTTGCCTTATTATTTTTGAAACGAATATCTAAAGTTCCGAAGGATTCGTTTTCTTGAACATTATCATTAAAAATAGGTTCAAGATCCGATCAATCGGCTTTAATGTCAATTATTTTCGAGGTGCTAGATGACCATCAGCCCACCAGAAAGTGGAGAAAAAAACAAAAAAGTTTTGGAAGATCCTGTCAAGGCCGATCCAAGACCTATTGATTTTGCCAAATTAGATAAGCCAGGATTCTGGTCAAGTAAATTATCTAAAGGTCCGAAAACTACAACTTGGATCTGGAATTTGCATGCTGATGCACATGATTTTGATGTGCATACAGGCGATGCTGAAGAAGCAACAAGAAAAATCTTTTCAGCTCATTTTGGACATCTTGCAGTCATTTTTATATGGATGAGTGCTGCATTTTTCCATGGAGCAAGATTTTCTAATTACTCAGGTTGGTTAGCTGATCCAACTCATGTCAAACCAGGAGCTCAGCAAGTATGGGCAATCGTTGGTCAAGAGATGCTTAATGCTGACCTTGGTGCTAACTACAACGGTATTCAAATTAGTTCAGGAATATTCCACATGTGGCGAGCATGGGGAATCACTAATGAGAGTGAACTTATGGCTTTAGCAATAGGTGCTGTAGTAATGGCTGCACTTATGCTTCATGCTGGAATTTTTCACTATCACAAAGCAGCTCCAAAAATGGAGTGGTTTCAAGATATTGAGTCTATGCTTAACCACCACATAGCTGGTTTAGTAGGTTTAGGATCATTAGCATGGGCTGGCCATTGTATTCATATCGGAGCTCCTACTGCAGCTCTCTTAGATGCAATTGATGCAGGCTCTCCTTTAGTTATTAATGGAAAAGAAATAGCAACTATTGCAGATATACCTATGCCGCATCAACTCTGCGATCCACAAATTATCGGTCAGATATTTCCAGGATTAGCAAGTGGTACAGGTAATTTCTTTAGTTTAAATTGGTTAGCTTTCTCAGACTTCCTTACTTTCAAAGGTGGACTTAACCCTGTTACAGGAAGCTTGTGGATGACTGATGTTTCACATCATCATTTAGCTTTTGGTGTAATAGCGATAATAGGTGGTCATATGTACAGAACCAATTATGGTATTGGTCATAGTATGAAAGAAATATTAGATTCACAACAAGGAGACCCAATATTATTCCCTGCCCCTAAAGGTCATCAAGGTCTTTTTGAGTTCATGGCAGAAAGTAGACATGCTCAGCTATCAGTAAACCTAGCGATGCTTGGATCAATAAGCATACTTGTATCTCATCATATGTATGCGATGCCTCCATATCCTTATATAGCTACTGACTATATGACAGTTCTTGGATTATTTACCCATCACATGTGGATAGGTGGATTATTCATAGTAGGAGCAGGAGCGCATGCTGGAATTGCAATGGTTAGAGATTACGATCCAGCAAAACATATTGATAATGTATTAGACAGAATTCTTAAGGCAAGAGATGCATTAATCAGTCACTTGAACTGGGTTTGTATGTGGTTAGGATTCCATAGTTTTGGACTCTATATTCACAACGATACTATGAGAGCTTTGGGTAGACCCCAAGATATGTTTAGTGATTCTGCTATCCAACTTCAGCCAATCTTTGCTCAATGGGTACAGAGTATTCAAGCATCTGCTGTTGGGACTTCCCTTTTAGCAGGTACTGCAGAAGCTTTACCTCACAAAGCTCTAAGTGAAGTCTTTAATGGAAGTTTAGTAGAAGTTGGTGGAAAGGTAGCTATAGCGCCAATTCCACTAGGGACAGCTGATTTAATGATTCATCATATTCATGCTTTCCAAATCCATGTAACTGTTTTGATACTTCTTAAAGGAGTTCTTTATGCAAGAAGTTCAAGGTTGATTCCTGACAAAGCATCTTTAGGATTTAGATTCCCTTGTGATGGTCCTGGAAGAGGTGGTACATGTCAAGTTTCTTCATGGGATCACGTTTTCTTAGCTCTCTTCTGGATGTATAACTGTTTATCAATAGTTATTTTCCACTTCTCTTGGAAAATGCAGAGTGATGTTTGGGGACTTACTGGTGGTAATTTTGCACAAAGTTCAATTACTATCAATGGTTGGTTAAGAGATTTCCTCTGGGCTCAAGCTTCTCAAGTATTAACAAGCTATGGCCAATCAATAAGCATGTACGGTTTGATGTTCTTGGGAGCTCACTTTATATGGGCTTTCAGTTTAATGTTCCTCTTCAGCGGAAGAGGATATTGGCAAGAATTGTTCGAATCAATTGTTTGGGCACATAATAAATTAAAGGTTGCACCAACCATTCAACCTCGAGCTCTATCTATTACTCAGGGACGTGCAGTAGGTGTTACACACTTCCTTGTAGGTGGTATAGCTACCACATGGGCCTTCTTCCATGCTCGCCTTTTCGGGCTGGGCTAATAACCTGAACTTCACCTTATTAATTCAATGGCAACAAAATTTCCATCATTTAACCAGGGTCTAGCTCAGGACCCCACAACCCGACGAATATGGTACGGAATAGCTACCGCTCATGACTTTGAAAGTCATGACGGTATGACCGAAGAAAAACTTTATCAGAAGCTATTTTCTACACATTTTGGACATCTAGCAATAATTGCTCTCTGGGTAGCCGGTAACTTATTTCATATTGCTTGGCAAGGTAATTTTGAGCAATTTGTACTAGATCCAACTCATGTCCGCCCTATAGCTCATGCTATTTGGGACCCTCATTTTGGATCTGGCATAACAGAAGCAATGACACAAGCTGGAGCAAGTGGTCCAGTAAACATAGCTTATTCAGGTCTCTACCATTGGTGGTACACAATTGGAATGAGAACTAACGAGCAACTCTTCCAAGCTTCAATATTTATGAGTATTTTGGCTTGTTGGACTCTATTTGCTGGTTGGTTACACTTACAGCCAAAATTCAGACCTTCTTTAGCTTGGTTTAAAAATGCAGAGTCAAGATTAAATCATCATTTAGCTGTCTTATTTGGTTTTAGTAGTATTGCTTGGACAGGCCATTTGGTTCATGTTGCTATACCTGAATCAAGAGGTCAGCATGTAGGTTGGGATAACTGGTTAACAGTGCTTCCTCACCCTGCAGGATTAGCTCCTTTCTTTACTTTAAACTGGGGAGCTTATGCCCAAAATCCTGACTCTTTAGATCAAGTATTTGGAACAGCTGAAGGAGCTGGAACAGCAATCTTTACTTTCTTAGGTGGTCTTCATCCTCAAAGTGAAGCATTATGGCTTACCGATATTGCGCATCACCATATTGCGATTGGAACAGTTTTTGTAATTGCTGGTCATATGTATAGAAATACTTTTGGTATTGGTCATAGTCTTAAAGAAATTACAGAAGCCCATAACACAAGACACCCTAATGATCCTCATAAAGGTAGTTTTGGAATTAACCACGATGGAATATATGAAACTGTAAATAATTCATTACATTTCCAACTTGGATTAGCATTAGCATCCCTTGGTGTAGCAACTTCTCTTGTAGCTCAACACATGGGTGCACTTCCTTCTTACGCTTTTATTGCCAGGGACTACACTACACAATCTGCTTTATATAGTCATCATCAGTACATAGCAATGTTCTTGATGGTTGGTGCATTTGCACACGGAGCTATTTTCTTTGTAAGAGATTATGATCCAGAATTAAATAAAGATAATGTATTGGCAAGAGTTCTTGGAACAAAGGAAGCTTTGATAAGCCATCTTAGTTGGGTAACAATGCTGCTTGGATTCCATACTCTAGGAATTTATGTTCATAACGACGTTGTTGTAGCTTTTGGTAATCCTGAAAAGCAAATTCTAATTGAGCCAGTATTTGCTCAATTTGTTCAAGCTGCTCAAGGTAAAATGATGTACGGCTTTAATGCTTTATTATCTGATCCAACAAGTTCAGCAAGTCTAGCTGCTAATTCATTGCCAGGTAATCACTACTGGATGGATTTGATCAATAGACAAGATGCATTAAGTGCTTTCTTACCTATCGGTCCTGCAGATTTCTTAGTTCACCATGCTATCGCTTTAGGTCTTCATACAACCGCTTTAATACTTATCAAAGGAGCACTTGATGCTAGGGGAACAAAATTAATTCCTGATAAGAAAGATTTAGGTTATGCATTCCCTTGCGATGGTCCTGGACGAGGAGGTACTTGTGATAGTTCATCTTGGGACGCTATGTACTTAGCTATGTTCTGGGCATTAAATTTACTAGCATGGGTAACTTTCTACTGGCATTGGAAACACCTAGCAATTTGGCAGGGTAATGTAGCACAATTTAACGAATCAGGAACTTATCTAATGGGTTGGTTCAGAGATTATCTCTGGTTAAACTCTGCTCAACTTATTAATGGATATAACCCATTTGGAGTAAATTCCCTATCTCCTTGGGCTTGGATGTTCCTATTCGGTCACTTAGTTTGGGCTACTGGTTTCATGTTCCTAATATCATGGCGTGGTTACTGGCAAGAATTAATTGAAACATTAGTTTGGGCACATCAGCGTACTCCAATTGCTAACCTTGTTGGCTGGAGAGATAAGCCAGTTGCACTTTCAATTGTTCAAGCTAGATTAGTTGGGCTAGCACATTTCACGATTGGAAACATACTTACATTTGGGGCATTTGTTATCGCATCCACTTCAGGTAAGTTTGGTTAAATTTCCCTTAAATAATTTAAATCACCACGTTTGTGGTGATTTTTTTTGTTTAATTTTAATGTTCTAAATTAAGTTAAAATTGTGTAATTATTATTAGATATAAATGTCAGATATAAAACAATTAATTTCTATTATCGTCCCTGTTTTCAATGAAAGCGAGAGTATTGGTCTTTTATTGGATGAAGTTATAAATGTAATGTCATCTCATAAATTTAATTTTGAATTGATTGTTGTAAATGATGGTTCTAAAGATAATACTCATCAAGTATTAAAGGAACTAACTCTCAAAATTAAAGAATTGTCTGTAATTTCCCTTCGCAAAAATTATGGTCAAACTGCAGCAATGTCAGCTGGCTTTGATAATTCTAAGGGCGATATTGTTATTACTTTGGATGGTGATTTACAGAATGATCCAAATGATATTCCTTTATTAATTTCAGAGATTAATAATGGTTTTGATTTGGTTTGTGGTTGGAGGTTTGATAGAAAAGATAAATTAATTAATAGAAAGATACCATCAAAAATAGCTAATAAGTTAATAGCTCACGTAACAGGTTTGAATTTGCATGACTATGGTTGCTCATTAAAAGCATTTAAGAAAGAAATAATAGAAGATATAAAGTTATATGGGGAACTTCACAGGTTTTTGCCCGTTTTAGCAAATATTGAAGGTGCAAGAATCAAAGAAATTAAAGTAAATCATAGGAGCAGGCGATATGGATCTAGTAAATATGGAATTGATAGAACTTTTAGAGTTTTAATGGATTTACTAACTGTTTGGTTTATGACTAAATTTTTAACAAGACCGATGTATGGATTTGGTTTTGTTGGAATTATAAGTATTTTCTCTAGCCTTGCGATAAGTTCTTATTTGATAGTTTTAAAAATAATGGGTGAGGATATTGGAAATCGTCCTTTGCTGATGTTTGCATTAATATTAGGAATTGCTGGTGTTCAATTATTTAGCTTTGGATTATTGAGCGAACTTTTAATTAGGACATATCATGAAAGTCAAAGTCGTCCAATTTACAGAATTAGATCAATAAACAGTGCTAAGCAAAATTGATTGTTTACTTGAACTTTCTTATTAATAAAGCTGAAATTTCAACGACTTCAGGAGAAATATCTCTTAAGCCTTTTCGTAAAATTGGTAATGTTGATTTATCAGCCAATTCTTCCGCAATTTTTAATGCCTTTAATTTATTTTCTGTATCACCCTGAAAAAGAATAATCATTTCATTTCTTTGAGAATTTTTATCAAATACTGAGTAATTTTTTTCTTCGTGATTATAGAAATAACAATTTTTTTTAGATAGGATTATATTGTTACTTTTTTTATTTTTCTTTAATTTAATAGAATTTAAATTACTTTGATTTATTAACTTTTTAAGGCTTCTTTTTTTAAAAACTAGAAGTAATATTCCTATAAAAATAATAAGTAAAATTGCGAAAAAATTTAACATGTAAAAAGTTAATAATTTTTATATCATCCAGTAATAAAATTAACATTATTTAGCTGATAAATACTAAAGTGTTTAAAGATGTTTAAAGAACCATGCCATCTGATTTACCAAGTCTTTTACCCTCAATTTTTGTTCCATTAATTGGTATAGCAATGCCTGCTGTTTTTATCGTATTGATTGGAAGATTAATCACAGCAACTGAATAAATTATCAAACACTAAAACTATTAAAAAAATGAGCGACTTTCAAAAATCATTCTCTGAATCTACAAGTTCTATTAAGTTTGATGAGAAATACATAGATACTTCTGTACAACCAAATGATATTGGCGTAGCAGAACAATGGGCAGTAAAAACAGTTGCTGATCCTTGTGTTGGCAATTTAGCTACTCCAGTTAATAGTGGTTATTTCACAAAAGCCTTTATAAACAATTTACCTTTTTACAGAGAAGGTATTTCCCCTAATTTTAGAGGTTTAGAAACCGGAGCAGCTTTTGGATATCTTCTATACGGACCTTTTACTATGACTGGCCCATTAAGAAATTCTGAATTTGCTCTAACAGCTGGACTTCTCGCGACTATAGGAGCTGTCCATATTTTGACAGCACTTTTTGTTCTATACAATGCACCAGGTAAAGCACCTAATGTTCAACCTCCAGATGCGACTGTGAATAATCCGCCAAAGGACTTATTTACAAGAGCTGGTTGGGCTGATTTTACAAGTGGATTTTGGTTAGGAGGATGTGGAGGAGCTGTTTTTGCTTGGTTACTTGTTGGGACATTACACTTAGATACCATAATGCCAATCATTAAAAATATTTGGACTGCTGGTTAATTTCTAAATAGAAGAATAGGTAATATTTTAATTTAATTTAAAATTTAAAGGTGAGCTCTATTAATTAACGTATAGTGCGGTCCCATCCATAATTCCTAACTACTCTTCCTACTGAAATTAGTTTAGATTTATAATGCAATGAGATTTTATCATTAGAATTTTTTAGCGTATCTAATCCTATTCCATTTCTGCCAAAATCCATTCCAGAGCTATGGTAATAGAATCCGTCTCCTTTGTAGATTCCAATATGATCACATTTTTTTTCATTTCCAAAAAATAAAAGATCGCCAGGTCGTAAAGCCGCATACGATTCTTTGTAATAAAAAAGGTGCTTACAAAAACTTTTTATTTGAAAAGAGTCTCGAGGTATATAAATTTGATGCTTTAAAAAAGCAGTCTGAATTAATCCAGAACAATCAAAATGGGGTCCTAATGTACCTCCCCAAAGATATTCATTATTTAACTCAGATTGATCCTTGATCCATTTTAAAATTGAGTTAACTTTATCTTTTATCAAGAAGTGTTCATTTTCTAAACTGTTATTTTTTTTGAATACGTATTTCTCGATAATTAATCCATCTAAATTTATCCAACAGACGTAACCATCTTCATATAGTTGAACAAGTATTCTTGAAAATTTATGGTTGTTTTGATAAATATTTGGATAAATCAGCCTAAAAATTCTATTTTTAAATATTTCAGTAACTAATTTATCTTCTGTTTCATTTTGATATCCCGAAATATTAACTTTTAATTGCCACCAAATAGTTTTTGAAAAATTAGTTTGTTTAAATAGTGAGATAGGATTTTTATAAATTTCCATACAATGTCCTTTTACTATTTAAGTGAGGAGATGGGTCTAGCCTTAAATGATATTTTAAGGAGAGTATGCTCTCATAATAAAGATTTTTCAAGAGAAGATATTTCGATAACTTGGATTAATTATAAAAGTGAAAATAAAAGTGTATTTAAAGGTTTTGGAACTGGCATTAATAACAAAAAAATGGTTTACCCTGCCAGCATAGTCAAGTTAGTTTATGGCCTTGCTGCATTTTATTGGATTAAAAAAGGAAGTTTATTATTATCAGATGAAATTATTGATGCTGTAGGGAAAATGTTGTCTTTTTCCAGTAATAATGCAACAAGCTTTTTAATTGATTTACTTACTGGAACAACAAGTGGACCTCGTATTGAAGGCGAACTATGGGAAAATTGGAAATACCAAAGAAGTATAATAAATGATTGGCTACATGATTTAAATTGGGAAGAATTGGTTGGTATAAATTGCTGTCAGAAGACTTGGGATGATGAACCATTTGGTCGTGAGAAAGAATTTTATGGATATGATAATAAAAATAGAAACGCTATGAACTCTGATTCAGCTGCAAGGGTTTTGGAGGAAATTATGATTCATATTGATTATCAAGAATATAATTTAAATTTGCGAAGTTTTTTAAAAAGAAATTTAAACAAAGTTGTTCTTAAAAAGGATTCTCTTAATCAAATAGATGGTTTTTTGGGTGAAGGATTACCAGAAAGCATTAATCTTTGGAGTAAAGCAGGCTTAATGTCTGAAGTTAGACATGATTCAGCTTGGTGGATTAATAATCAATCTCTACAAACTTTATTAGTAGTTTTTTGTAATGGAGAAAAATATTCCAAAGATTCTTCCCTTTTACCGTTTATAGCAAAAGAAGTATACGATTTTAATAAGAGATATACTATTGAGGACTAAAGTGAATCTTCTAAGAAATTAGAATCTAATTTGTCAGTATATGCTTCATAAGGTAGCATCATTACTTCTTCAAAATCTAAATCATTCATAATCCATTCTCTATATTCTGCTAACAAACTTTTTCTATCTTCATTATCTAATTCATAAATACGCAATGCGGTATCTTTAAAATTTTCTTTTATTAAATTTTCAATTTCTTTCTTCATCATTTTATGTTAATTCTCCCTCTAAAATCACTCTCCTAATTGTTGATAATGCAATTCCAGTTTGTGTTCTAATTGATCGATATGAATATCCTTCATTACGCAATCTGATTACTAAAGATTCTTTTAAAGGACTTATTTTGGGCCTGCCTCCTAAATTATTTCCTGATAATTTTCTGCGTAATAGTTGTTCTTTTTTTCTTTCACCTAAACTTTTGTCTTCTAAATTATCTAATTCATATAAGATCTTAAAAATTGAAGAATTTGTATTAGAAGATTCATTAGCAGCAAAAAAACCAGTCAAAGTTCGCAATTGAACATCCTTATTAATAAGTTTATTTATTGTTATCAAACATTCTTTTTTATTTTTAAATGCTCGATCAAGCTGAGTTATTATTAATTGATCGCCTTTTGATAAGGAATTTATAGCTTTATTGAGTTGGGGTTTGATTTCTTCATCTAAACTTATAAATTCAGAGAACACTAAACTGCAACCCTCTTTCTTCAAAATTTTTATTTGCTCTTCTAAATATTCATATTCGTTATGAGTAGCTCTTGCATAACCTATTGCTTTAGAATTTTTATTTCTTTCCGATAATAAAATACGTTTTCTTTTAAATTTAAAAGTCAATGTTTTATTACATATATTTTTTACTGTATCAAAAAATAATTAAAAAAACACTTTTTAGTACAAACTAGTGCATATTATATAAATTGTTAAACCTATTATTTAAAAATTAGTACGTTCTGATATCTGTATTAAAAATAACGTTATGAAATCTGATTCAATTTTAGTTAATGAAACAAGAATGTTGTGTAACAAGTTAATTTAATTAAGATTTTCTAAATTGCAGAAGGATTAGTTGAATTCATTTATTTATTTACTTCTGTTGAATGAGCATCGTCTTTGCAATTATAAATAGTTAATTCATCTTGTTTTTAGTAAAATAAAATTACAGGTCAAGAAGATTTAATGTGACTAATAATTCTAATAGTTTAATTTCAAAACCTGATTGGTTAAGAGTAAAAGCTCCGCAAGTTGAAAGAATTGGGAATACTGCAAATTTGCTAAGTGATTTAAATCTCAATACTGTATGTCAAGAGGCAAGTTGCCCAAATATTGGTGAATGTTTTGCAAGTGGAACTGCCACTTTCCTTATAATGGGTCCTGGCTGTACTAGGGCATGTCCATATTGCGATATTGATTTTGATAGATCTAAAAGAGAATTAGATCCAACTGAACCATATCGTTTAGCCGAAGCTGTTTATAGAATGCAACTTAAACATGTTGTCATAACATCTGTTAATAGAGATGATCTTGAGGACGGTGGTGCATCTCAATTTTTTGAATGTGTTTATCAAGTAAGAAAAAAATCTCCTGAAACTACTATTGAGCTTTTAATACCTGATCTTTGCGGCAACTGGGAAGCTCTTGAAAAAGTGCTTGATTCAAATCCAAACGTTTTAAACCATAATATTGAGACTGTGTCTTCGCTATATAAAAAAGTAAGACCTCAGGGTAAATATGAGAGGACTCTTGAGTTACTTAAAAGGACCAGAGAATATTCTCCTAAAGTTTATACAAAGTCAGGTTTTATGCTTGGTTTAGGGGAAAAAGATGAGGAGGTCATAAGTCTTCTTAAGGATTTAAAAAGTAATTTCGTTGACATTGTTACTATTGGCCAATACTTATCTCCTGGCCATAATCATTTACCTGTACAAAGATTTGTGAGTCCTTCTAAATTCAATTATTTTAAAGTTTTCGGGGAAAAAGATTTGGACTTTATGCAAGTAGTTAGTTCTCCTTTAACTCGTAGCAGTTACCATGCTGAAGAGATTCAAAAACTTATGAAAAAGTATCCAAGATAGTCATTTTTATTTATTTGAATCTATCCATTCATTGAATTTCCATTCAACTAGATCATTTTGAATCATTGGATCATTCTTAATGATTTTTAGTGCATTTCTATAATTATTCATCTCAAGAATAAGTAATCCGCCGTCACCTGGCCTATTTAACTCATCTACTAAAAAGCCACTTTTAATATTAATTCCCTCTTTTTTTAATTTTTTTACCCAATCAATATGTTCGTTAATTATTTTTCGTTTTAAATCATTATTAATTAAGTATTCTTTTTTTATAATTTCAGTTTTTACAAAGAAAGGCATTTACATTTTTTATATACCAAGCATCTCTTCTTCACTTGGGGGAACAATCAATTTGAAAGTACTCTTAAAATGAGACCAATTTTCAATTATTTTGGCAGCCTTTAAGCTATTTGTTTTTGCTTGATATTCTCTAATAATTTCCAATAAGATATTTTCCTGCTTTGATGAAGTTATTGGAAGAATCCTTACTATTTCTTTATTTACTTTATTACTTAAATCATTATTTTCATCGATTATAAAAGCTATTCCACCAGTCATGCCCGCACCAATATTTCTTCCTGTGGAACCTAGAATAACTACTTTCCCACCAGTCATGTATTCACAACAATGATCACCTGCCCCTTCTGTTACCGCTGTAGCACCACTATTTCTAACCGCAAATCTTTCTCCAGATTTTCCTAATGCAAATAATTTTCCACCTGTTGCTCCATAAAGACAAGTATTTCCTAGGATGACTTGTTCGGAGGAGATTTCATTTATTTTTGGTGGAATTATTGTGAGTATTCCTCCATTCATTCCTTTACAAACATAATCATTAGCTTCTCCGATTAATTGAACATTCATTCCCTTCAATAAAAAGGCACCAAAGCTTTGTCCTGCATATCCTTTGAAATTTAAGTTGAGTTCGCCATTGAAGCCAGTATTGCCGTGAAGTTCTGCAATTTCACCTGATATTTTCGCACAAACACTTCTATCTGTATTTTTTATCTCAATTTCTTTGGTTAATATTTCGTGATTTTTAATTGAATCTATAAATTTAGTATCAGACAAAAATTCGTCTTCTAATACAGAACCATTACTATGGGCAGTTTTTAAATGTTTTAACCATGATCTATCAGGGGTTGAGTGTTCATTTACTAAAGAAGAAAGATCAATATTAGAAGTTTTTGGAAGATCGATATTTCTTGCAGAAAGAAATTCTTGATTACCAATCAGTTCTTCCATATTAGAAACACCGATACTGCTCATTATCTGTCTTACTTCTTCAGCAATATAGAAGAAAAAATTGACGACATTTTCTGGAATACCTTTAAATCTTTTTCTTAATTCTTCTTTTTGAGTGGCAACTCCAACAGGACACTTGTTTGTATGACAAACCCGAGCCATTATACATCCTTCAGCAATCATCGCTACAGAACCAAAACCGTATTCTTCAGCACCTAGTAAAGCTGCAATAACTACGTCCCAGCCTGTTTTAAGACCTCCATCAGTTCTCAAAATCACTCTTGCGCGTAAGTTATTTTCTAAGAGAGATTTATGAACCTCAGCAACACCAAGTTCCCATGGTAAACCTGCATGTTTAATAGAACTCAGGGGTGAAGCACCCGTACCTCCGTCATGTCCAGAAATTTGAATTACATCTGCATTAGCTTTGCTTACTCCAGCAGCAATAGTGCCTATGCCAATTTCAGAAACAAGTTTAACGCTTACTTTCGCTTTTGGATGAACTTGGTGTAAGTCGTGGATAAGTTGAGCTAAATCTTCAATTGAATAAATATCATGATGAGGGGGAGGAGATATTAAAGCTACTCCAGGTTTACTATTTCTTAGTTTTGCGATGTAAGAATCAACTTTTGGACCAGGTAATTGTCCCCCCTCTCCGGGTTTTGCACCTTGTGCCATTTTAATTTCGAGTTGTTTACCACTTCTTAGATATTCAGGTGTAACTCCAAATCTTCCTGATGCTATTTGTTTAATAGCGGAGCATGCGGTGTCTCCATTCTTTAAGCCTTTAATAAATGGCAATGTCGCTGACTGAGTATTTTTATCGATATCATTTAAAACATTAAAACGAGCTGGATCTTCTCCTCCTTCTCCACTATTACTTTTTCCACCAATTCTATTCATTGCAACTGCTAAAACTTCATGAGCTTCTCTGGATAAAGCACCTAAACTCATTCCTCCAGTACAGAACCTTTTGCAAATTGATTCAACACTTTCAACTTCCTCTAATGGAATACTTTTTCTTTTTGAATTAATTGTTAGTAAATCTCTAAGAGATGTTGTCGGTCTATTACTAATAAGTTTTTTGTAAGTTTCAAAATGATCGTATCCTGGCCCTTGTTTTACTGCCGAATGTAAAACTTTGGACATCTCTGGGTTATTGGAATGATATTCTCCATTATTTCTAAATTGTACAAATCCTAGAAATTCTAATTTCTTTAAATCGATCTCTGGATAGGCTTTCGTATGTATTGAAAGTGTTTCATTAGTTAATTCTTTTAATGTTATGCCAGCGATACGACTTGTTGTACCATCAAAAGCAATTTTTATTAAGTCAGATCCAAGGCCTACAGCTTCAAAAATTTGTGCACCATGGTAACTAGATAAAAGTGAGATACCTATTTTTGAGAGAATTTTTCTTAGACCGTCTTCTAGAGCTTTTTTAATATTTTCTTGAACATCAACTATTGATAATGGATTTATTTTTTTGCTATCAATGAGTTTTTGTGTTTTTGGATGTTTTAACCAGTGTCTACCTGCTTCGAAAGTCAACCAAGGGCAAACTGCACTTGCTCCATATCCAACTAAACAAGCTAAGTGATGTGTGCTCCAACATTGACCGGTCTCAATTATTAGAGAAGCTTTTAGCCTGATTTCTTTTTTAAGAAGATAATGATGAATTGCTCCAACAGCAAGTAAAGGAGGTATGTAAGTCTTTTTAGGATTTATTCCCTTATCAGAAATGATAATTAGAGAGCAACCTTCTTTTATAGACAGCTCACTCTGTTTACAGATTAGTTTTAATTGCTTCTCTAAGCCTTGAATACCTTCCTCTAAATCAAACAAACTTGAAATTGTCTGAGATTTAATTTCTGATTTTTTGATGGAAATGAGTTCTTCCTCATTTAGAATCGGACTTTGTAAATGAATAAAAGGTTTAGCGTCTTTAATTTCAAATGGTGTACATCTTTCTCCTAGATGCATCTCTAAACTCATTACAAGTTTTTCTCTCAGAGGATCAATAGGAGGATTAGTAACTTGCGCAAATCTTTGCTTAAAGTAGTCGTATAAAATATGTGGCTTAGATGAAAGAACTGCTAATGGGATGTCGTCGCCCATGCAATAAGTAGGCTCTTTAGCTAATGAAGCCATTGAATCTAAGATAAGGTCATTATCTTCCGCTGAAAACCCGTATGCAGTTTGTTGTTGCAACAACTCAAGGTCTTTTAGTTTGCAGTCTTTAACCCATTCATTATTTTTAATTTTAATAATTCTATTACTGAGAAGATTTTTATAATCATGCCTTTGAGCGGCTTCAGATTTTACTTCCCAATTTCTTAGGATTCTATGCTGATGAAAATCAACTGCTAACATTTGTCCCGGTCCTAATCGACCTTTTTCTATTACTCTTTCTTCTTCAATATCTACTACTCCTGTTTCAGAACCCATTATTACAAAACCATCATTTGTGATTGAATATCTTGCTGGTCTTAGGCCATTTCTATCAAGCGTTGCTCCGACAAAATTTCCATCAGCAAATACAAGTAGTGCTGGACCATCCCAAGCTTCTTGTAGGCTTGCAGAATATTCATAAAAAGCTTTTATATACTCTCTCTCCTCAAGTTCTGGTTGATCTCTAAATGCTTCAGGAACAAGTTTTAATAATGAGTCAGTAATGGGCTGACCTGAACGAATATTGATTTCAAGGGTTGCATCAAGATTTGATGAATCACTTTTGTTTACGTCTACAATGGGTTTAATCTCATTAGATAACTCTCCCCAAAAATCATCTATATGTGTTTCTGAAGCTTTAGCCCAATTGATATTGCCTAAGAGAGTATTTATTTCGCCATTATGACCCAAAAATCTCATGGGCTGAGCTAGTGGCCATTTTGGAAGTGTATTAGTACTAAATCTACGATGATAAACAGAAAATGAAACTTTAAAACTTTCCTCTTTTAGATCTTGATAAAACTCGGATAATATTTCTGAGCGAACCATACCTTTATAAACAACTGTTTGAGAGCTTAGTGAGGCAAAATAAAATTCACAATCCCCAACATCGTTTTTGAAAGTTTCTCTTATTTTTTTCTCAATTCTTTTCCTTAATTGAAATAAAAGCCTTTCAACATCTTTATGGTCTTTTTTATCTATATATAAAATCCACTGACAGATGAATGGAGCATTTGCTTTAGCTAAAGGACCTAAGATTTCATTATTAACAGGTACTATTCTCCAAAATGTTTGGTTAATTCTTAATTTTTTTGCTTCCTCCTCACATATTGATTTACATTCCTCAATTTTCTCTTTTTTATTAGGCATAAAAATCATGCCTAAACCTTTATCGTAATCTTTTTTATTTTTAAGATTAACTTCTTTTTCTAAGTAATCCCAAGGAATTGAACATAAAATGCCTGCTCCATCTCCTGAGTCACTATCTCCTCCACAACCTCCTCTATGCTCCATGCAGTTGAGGCCCTTTAGAGATTGTTTAAGGATCCAGTTGCTTTCTATACCTTCAACATTTGCTACGAAACCAACTCCACACGCATCTTTCTCCCCAATTATTCCATTTGGGGAATAACTATCTTGATATGGGCCAACGATTCTTTTGATACTCTCTCCCATAGATTATTTAATTCTGTTTAGTTATTTATGTATTACTATTATAAAAATAAATATGAAAATAAATCTAAAGATAATGAATATTTACCAAATAATTTTAATTTGACAAATTTAAAAAAAATATAATTAAAAACTTTTAGTAAGTGCTCTTAAAAGGTTATGATGATGAAATGTTTATTTTTTCAAAATATAAATAGATGCCCACCATCTCGCAATTAATAGGTTCAGAAAGAAAACGTCTGACTAGGAAAACAAAATCTCCTGCACTTAAAGCTTGCCCTGAAAGAAGAGGGGTATGTACGAGAGTTTATACATCAACACCTAAAAAACCTAATTCAGCTTTAAGAAAAGTCGCAAGAGTTAGATTAACTTCAGGTTTCGAAGTAACGGCTTACATACCTGGCATTGGACATAACTTGCAAGAACACTCTGTGGTTCTTCTTAGGGGCGGAAGAGTTAAAGATTTACCAGGAGTTAGATATCATATAATAAGAGGAACTTTAGATACGGCTGGAGTCAAAGATAGACGTCAATCCAGATCTAAGTATGGAGCAAAAGCTCCAAAAGATTAACTTGTAAACATCACTTTCTAAAAAAATGTCACGTCGTAATGCTGCAGTAAAAAGACCAATTCTTCCAGATCCTCAATTTAATAGTCGTCTTGCCTCTATGATGATCTCTAGATTGATGAAACATGGTAAAAAATCTACAGCTCAAAGAATATTGTCTGATGCTTTTTCTTTAATAAGTGAGAGAACAGGTGGGAATGCAGTCGAATTATTTGAAACAGCTGTGAAAAATGCTACTCCTCTTGTGGAGGTAAGAGCTAGAAGAGTTGGTGGTGCGACATATCAAGTACCCATGGAAGTACGCCAAGAGAGGGGTACAGCTATGGCATTAAGATGGCTTGTAACATTTTCTAGGGCAAGAAATGGCAAAAGTATGTCCCAAAAACTTGCTGGTGAGTTAATGGATGCAGCAAATGAAACTGGTAGTGCAGTTAAAAAAAGAGAAGATACTCACAAAATGGCTGAGGCTAATAAAGCTTTTGCGCATTACAGATATTAATTTCATCAAAAAGGTACTGAAGTAGTTTATTATTATAAAAGTTTGCTTTTAGGGTGAACTATACTTATCAAAAATTATTTTATTTGGAGCTTTTAAATTGGCACGCGACTTTCCCCTAGAACGAGTAAGGAACATAGGTATAGCCGCTCATATTGATGCAGGGAAGACAACAACAACTGAAAGAATTTTGTTTTATTCAGGTGTAGTTCACAAAATAGGAGAGGTTCATGATGGTGCTGCCGTAACAGATTGGATGGCTCAAGAAAGAGAAAGAGGAATAACTATTACTGCTGCTGCAATATCTACTAGTTGGCAAGACCACAGAATTAATATTATTGATACCCCTGGACACGTTGATTTTACTATTGAGGTGGAAAGATCAATGCGCGTCTTAGACGGAGTCATAGCTGTATTTTGCGCAGTTGGTGGAGTTCAACCTCAATCAGAAACAGTTTGGCGTCAAGCAGATAGATACTCTGTTCCAAGAATGGTTTTTGTTAATAAAATGGACAGAACTGGTGCTGATTTTTTAAAGGTTAATAAGCAAATTAAAGATCGACTTAAGGCAAATGCACTCCCAATTCAGTTACCTATTGGAGCTGAAGGTGATCTCACAGGCATTATTGACTTAGTAGCTAACAAAGCATATCTTTACAAAAATGATTTAGGTACTGATATCGAAGAAGCACCAATTCCACCTGAAATGGAGGAGGAAGCGACTGAGTGGAGATATAAGTTGATGGAGAGTGTAGCTGAAAATGATGAAGAGTTAATAGAAATATTCCTTGAAACAGGAGAACTTAATGAAGAACAACTAAAAAAAGGAATTAGGGAAGGAGTTTTAAAACATGGATTGGTTCCAGTATTATGTGGTTCAGCTTTTAAGAATAAAGGAGTCCAACTTGTTTTAGATGCTGTTGTTGATTACTTACCAGCGCCAGTTGATGTAAAACCAATACAAGGAGTTTTACCAAGTGGTAAGGAAGATGTAAGACCTTCAGATGATAATGCTCCTTTCAGTGCACTAGCCTTTAAAGTAATGTCAGATCCCTATGGGAAATTAACTTTCGTAAGGATGTACTCAGGTGTACTTTCAAAGGGAAGTTACGTCATGAATTCTACTAAAGATGCTAAAGAGAGAATTTCTAGATTAGTAATCTTAAAGGCTGATGAAAGAGAGGAAGTTGATGAATTGAGGGCAGGAGATTTAGGAGCAGTACTAGGTCTCAAGAATACAACAACTGGTGACACGTTATGTAATACAGATGATCCTATAGTCTTGGAAACATTGTTTATTCCCGAACCAGTTATCTCAGTGGCAGTTGAGCCAAAAACAAAAGGAGATATGGAAAAATTATCCAAAGCTTTAACTGCACTTTCTGAAGAAGATCCAACCTTTAGGGTAAGTACAGATCCTGAGACAAATCAAACTGTAATTGCTGGTATGGGTGAGTTGCACCTAGAAATCCTCGTTGACAGAATGTTAAGGGAATTTAAAGTTGAAGCTAATATTGGAGCCCCTCAGGTTTCTTATAGAGAGACCATTAGGTCTAGTTCTAAAGGTGAAGGTAAATATGCAAGACAAACTGGAGGAAAAGGCCAATATGGTCATGTAATAATTGAAATGGAACCTGCTGAAGTTGGTAAAGGATTTGAATTCGTAAACAAAATTGTTGGTGGAGCTGTACCGAAAGAGTACATTGGGCCTGCATCTAATGGCATGAAAGAAACCTGTGAATCCGGTGTTCTTGCAGGTTATCCACTCATTGATGTAAAAGTAACACTAGTCGATGGTTCATTCCACGATGTAGACTCATCTGAAATGGCCTTCAAAATTGCAGGTTCCATGGCTTTTAAAGATGGGGTTAAAAAATGCAACCCGGTACTTTTAGAGCCTATGATGAAAGTCGAGGTCGAAAGTCCTGATGACTTTCTTGGATCTGTAATTGGTGATCTCTCTTCTAGAAGAGGTCAAGTAGAAGGACAATCTGTTGATGATGGATTGTCTAAGGTACAGGCCAAAGTGCCCTTAGCCGAAATGTTCGGTTATGCCACTCAACTCCGATCAATGACTCAAGGTCGGGGTATATTTTCAATGGAGTTCGCAAATTATGAGGAAGTTCCTCGTAATGTTGCTGAAGCTATCATTTCCAAGAATCAGGGCAACTCCTGATCTCTAAACTAAAACACTATTAAACCCTCGATTCTTTAATTCAAAATGGCTCGCGAGAAGTTCGAAAGGAACAAACCACATGTCAACATAGGTACTATTGGCCATGTTGACCATGGAAAAACAACACTTACTGCTGCTATTACAAACGTATTAGCCAAAAAAGGTCAAGCTCAGGCTCAAGACTACGGAGACATTGATGGTGCTCCTGAAGAAAGAGAGCGTGGCATTACTATTAATACAGCTCACGTCGAATATGAAACTGAAGGCAGACATTACGCTCATGTCGATTGCCCAGGTCATGCTGATTATGTAAAAAACATGATTACAGGAGCCGCCCAAATGGATGGAGCTATTCTAGTTTGTGCAGCCACAGATGGCCCTATGGCACAAACTAAAGAGCATATTCTTTTAGCTAAACAAGTTGGTGTGCCAGCTCTTGTGGTCGCTCTAAATAAGTGCGATATGGTCGATGATGAAGAAATTATTGAACTTGTCGAAATGGAAATTAGAGAACTGTTAGACAGTTATGACTTCCCCGGAGACGATATTCCTATAGTTCAGGTTTCAGGTTTAAAAGCTCTTGAAGGTGATTCTACTTGGGAATCAAAGATTGAAGAATTAATGAAAGCAGTAGATGCTAGTATTCCTGAACCAGAAAGAGAAGTGGATAAACCCTTCCTGATGGCTGTTGAAGACGTTTTCTCAATTACTGGTAGAGGAACTGTTGCTACTGGAAGAATTGAGAGAGGTAAAGTTAAGGTTGGAGAAGAAGTAGAAATAGTTGGAATAAGAGACACAAGATTAACAACTGTTACTGGAGTTGAAATGTTCCGAAAACTTCTTGATGAAGGTATGGCTGGAGATAATGTTGGTTTACTTTTGCGTGGTGTCCAGAAAGAAGATATTGAGAGAGGAATGGTTCTTGTTAAGAAAGGATCTATTACTCCTCACACTCAGTTTGAAGGGGAAGTTTATGTCCTCAAAAAAGAAGAGGGCGGAAGACATACTCCTTTCTTTGCAGGATATAGACCTCAGTTTTACATCAGAACAACTGATGTAACAGGTCAAATAACCGCATTTACCTCTGATGATGGCTCTAATGTTGAAATGGTAATGCCAGGAGACAGAATTAAGATGACTGGAGAATTAATTTGTCCAGTAGCTATTGAACAAGGTATGCGATTTGCAATCCGTGAAGGTGGACGTACTATCGGTGCTGGAGTTGTTTCTAAAATACTCAAATAATATATTTGAAGTTTAAGAATTTAACCTCCATCATCTAATATAGGTATTAGGTACATTAATTAAGGGTCATTAAATATCAATGACCCTTCATTAGAAGTTATTTAAAATTATGACTGCATCAATTGCACAACAAAAAATAAGAATAAGACTGAAAGCATTTGATAGAAGGATGCTTGATTTATCTTGCGACAAAATAATCCAAACTGCTGATACTACTTCTGCCTCAGCAATAGGCCCAATACCTTTACCTACAAAAAGAAAGATTTATTGTGTCCTAAGATCACCACATGTTGATAAAGACTCAAGAGAGCATTTTGAAACAAGAACACATAGAAGAATAATAGATATCTATAGTCCTTCTGCAAAAACTATTGATGCTTTAATGAAACTAGATCTCCCTAGTGGTGTAGATATAGAAGTTAAACTTTAATAAATCCCGAAACTGCCCTAAATTGATTAATATAAAAACAATGAAATGAGGTCTAAATGGGAGAACTCTCAGTAAGGGAATTGCCTTTATTTCCTTTGCCAGATGTAGTCCTTTTTCCTCAAGAAGTATTGCCTTTACATATTTTTGAATCAAGATATAGGATTATGCTCCAATCTGTTCTTGAAAGTGATTCTATGTTTGGGGTTATTAAGTGGGATCCGACTAATAAAAGTATGGCTAACGTTGGATGTTGTGCACAAATTATAAAACATCAAACTGCTGAGGATGGGAGAAGTAATATTATCACTCTTGGACAACAAAGGTTTCAAGTCTTAGAAATTATGCGTTCGACGCCATTTTATTCCGCGATGGTTAGTTGGATTAGTGATGACAATATTGATGATTTCCAAAGATTAGAGACTCTAAAAGATTCAGTAAAAGAAGCACTTAGTGATGTTATTAACTTAACAAGTAAATTGACTAATACTAAGAAAAATCTGCCTGATAAATTACCTGACAATCCAATGGATTTATCATTTTGGATAGGAGCTCATTTGGGTGGTCCTGTTGCAGAGGAACAGCAAAGACTTCTTGAGGAAAGAAATACTTTTACCCGTTTGCAAAGGGAATATGAAATGCTTGATCATACAAGAAAACAACTTGCAGCAAGAACTGCATTGAAAGAAACTTTTCCTGATACAAAAGAAAATTAGATGTTTGAATTATTATTTCCTTTTTTTTTACTAGTTTCATTTTTTCTAGTTTTATCTATACTTTGGAGAATTAACGCTAGAAAATATATTTCTTCAGGTACAGTGGCTTCGGCATATGATGCTTGGACCCAGGATAAATTACTCGAGAGACTGTGGGGAGAACATATACATTTGGGTTTTTATCCCTCAGGGAAAAAAAATATTGATTTTAGAAAGGCTAAAGTTAAGTTTGTTCATGAATTAGTCAAATGGAGTGGCTTAGATAAATTACCAAAGGGATCTAGAGTACTTGATGTAGGCTGTGGAATAGGCGGAAGTTCTAGGATTCTTGCAGAATATTATGGGTTTAATGTCACTGGCATTACAATTAGTCCCGCTCAAGTAAAAAGAGCAAGGGAACTTACTCCTCATGGGTTAAACTGCGATTTCCAAGTTATGGATGCTTTGAATTTGAAATTTGAAGATGGATTATTTGATGCTATCTGGAGTGTTGAGGCAGGTGCACATATGAATGATAAAACTAGGTTTGCAGATGAAATGTTGAGAACACTAAGACCTGGAGGTTATTTGGCATTAGCTGATTGGAACTCAAGAGACCTCGAGTTATGCCCCCCATCATTTTTTGAGAAGTTAGTTCTTAAACAATTACTTGAACAATGGGTACATCCTAATTTTATTAGTATAAACGAATTCAGTAATATTCTTAGGACTAACAAAAATAGTTCAGGAAAGATTATTTCTGACAATTGGAATTCCTACACAAATCCTTCATGGTATGACTCCATTATTGAAGGAATTCGAAGACCCTTTACAATTTTGTCACTTGGCCCGATTGCGATAGTGAAGTCTATTAGAGAGATTCCAACAATACTTCTCATGAATTGGGCATTTCGGAAAGGTTTAATGGAATTTGGAGTTTTTAAATGTAGAGGATAAATTAATCTAGTTCAATATTCTCAGAAAAATAATTTCCAAAATCTACAAAATTCTTGCAGAGTGGCTTGAGCTTATTTTTTAATTCAAAAAGGTCTTTAATATTATTTTGATCATTTATTTCTAAATCAATATAAATTATATATTCGCCTAATTCTCTTTTTGAAGGTCTAGATTCAATTTTACTCATATTAAATCCAAAATCTGCAATATTATTTAAGGCTTGAAGCAAAGCACCAGGTTTATTTGACATTAATGAGAAAGCAAAACTGGCAATATTAGCTAAATTTGAATTTAACTCCTTGCTCAATAATATAAATCTAGTGCAATTACCTGGAACATCATTAATAGGAAAGGCTAATTCTTTAAGTCCTCCGATTTGAATTAATGATTTTGAACCGATAGCAGCTCTGAATTTACTCCCCTTAACCATATTGACAGCTTCTGATGTTGAATTTGTCGGGAGAGATATTGCATTTGGAAGATTTTCAGATAACCATTCTGAACATTGAGCTAATGCTTGAGGATGAGATAATACTTCTGAGATGTTTGAAAGTTCTCCATCACTAATTAATGCATGTTTTATAGGTAAAACAATTGCTCTATTTATAGAAATTTCAGGAAATTTCCAAAGTGCATCTAGAGTAGCGGTAACCCCCCCCTCTACAGAATTTTCTATGGGGACTACAGCAGCATCACAATTGTTGTACGCTAATGATTTAATGACCGAATGTAACCCATTACATGGTACAAATATAGGTGTCTGAAAATTGGCGAGCTTTGTTAATATAGTAGCTGCTTTTTCGGCGTATGTTCCTTTTGGACCTAAATATGCAACTTGTTTGCGCATGATTAATCGTAAAAAAAAAAGAGATCAAATAAGCATTGGAGGAATATAGAAAATGCTATTGTCTTTTGATGCTAAACAGAAACTAAAGCTCTCTATAACAAGTAATAAAGATTTTCTTTCTAAATATCTTTTGGAAGAAGAAAGAGTTGTTGGAGCAATGCTTGACTCCAAAAAATTAGTACCAGAAGGAGTAGGTAGATATAAGTATACAGTAACAAGTTTTAAGGTTTTTCAATTAGATATTAACCCTGTTGTCTCAATTGCGGTAGAAAATAAAAATGGAATTTTAAAAATGAGTGCTCTTGAAAGTAAATTGGATGGCTTAGGGATGGTAGATGATTTTAACCTTATTTTGAAAGCTAATTTGGAAGCAACTGATATTGGGTTGGAAGGTGAGGCGCTTCTCGGGGTATCTGTTAGCCAACCCCCTCTGTTGAAGCTGGTGCCAAAGAAAATTTTGGAATCTACTGGTCATTCTGTATTAAATGGGATTCTTTTGGGTATAAAGTCGAGGGTTCAACAGCAACTCGTAAAAGATTTTTTAGATTGGTGTGAATTAAATAAGATTTGATTTTTTTAAAAAACTTTTCCTATGTAGTTTAGTTATTCCATTTTTTTTGATCAATGAAAGATGCTCTCTGGTGCCATATCCTTTATTTTTAAATATCAAGTATCCTGAGTATTTTTTCTCTAACTTTACCATTAGATTGTCTCGCGAAACTTTGGCAACTATGCTTGCAGAAGCTATCGAGATAAACTTTGAGTCTCCAGATACTATGTTTTTCTGAGTTCCTTCCCATGGCCTTAATAATAAAGGGCCATCAATTATTAATTCAGATGGCTCTTCTTTTAATTTTCTTAAAGCCCTTATCATTGAAAGTTCTGTCGCAACTCTGATACCTAACTTATCTATTTCTCTAGCCGAAGATTGCCCAATTCCATAATCTGAAGAGAGTAATAAAATTTTTGGTAAAAGTAATTTTCTTTTTTTTGGAGTTAATTTTTTACTATCTGTTACTCCAAATTGTTTTAAAAGAAACTTATTTTTTTCAGTTAATACTACAACTGCTGAAAAAACTGGACCAAAAATTGCTCCCCTTCCAACTTCATCCATTCCAACTTCGGATACCTTATTCAATGCTTGCTGAAGATCTTCTTCTTTTTTTTCTTGCATTGTTTAGCTCATCTGTAAGTTCAATTTCATCTTTTTTATCTGTAAATACAACTTCATTACTCTCATTAGTTTTATGTGTTGATTTGTCTTTAGAATTTGCATTTGCTTCATTTTTAATTTGAATCTTTTCTTCTCCCGATTTTGAGATTTTTTTAATTTGTTTTGTTTTTGTTTTTTTATTATCTAAGGTTTTTCCCGATTCCTTATTATTGTCATTTAAACGTACAAAATTATTGCTAGTGAGATATTCTTTACCTAACTTTATAAGTGGATTTATACCTAATTGACTGAAAACAATTTTTTCTTCATTAGTAAGATCAACTGTTATTATTTTTTTTTCTTTTGAATTTGATTGGTTTAAATTATCATTTTCATTTTTATAAGAAGAGTTCTCTTTATTTAAGTCTTTGGAGTTAAGTAAATCCCTGTCAATTATTTTTTCCTCCTCATCATTTGATTGAGAAGTATCTGTATCTAGAGATTTAAGATTATTTGATTTATGTTCAATATTCTTAATTTTTAAGTTAGAAATTTCGTGATTTAATATATTTTCTACATGCCCTGTTCCATCGCATGTAGAACATTTTTTCCCGAATAATTCATATATATTTTGACCTTGTCTTTTTCTGGTTAACTCCACTAATCCTAATTCAGTAAGCTGAGCTATTTGAGGCTTAGCAGAATCATCTTTTATTGCTGAAGTAAAATGTTCAAGTAACTGAAATTGATCTCTTCTAGATTCCATATCAATAAAATCTACTACTATAACTCCACCAATATTTCTTAACTTCAGTTGTCTTGAGATTTCAACTGCTGCTTCGCAGTTAGTCCATAAAACGGTTTGTCTTGAGTTGGCGGATCTTGTGAATGATCCAGAGTTTACATCTACAACTGTTAAAGCTTCTGTAGGTTCAATAATTATATAACCCCCCGAAGGTAAATCTACTCTTGGGAGGAGGGCTTTTTGAATTGTTTTCTTAATTTCGTATTTATCAAAAATATGTTGGTTTAAACTGTTATCGTGAAATTTAATATCTATATCAGATTCATAATTAATTAAAAAATCTTTTGCCCTTGCAACTGAAAATTTACTATCGATAATTATGCTTTTAGTTGATTCTTTAATATGATCTCTTAAGATCTTAATAGAGAAATCGTCATCTCTTTTTACTAAATTTGGAGGATTAGAAGCCTCAGAAACTTTTAGAACATTTTCCCATTGTTGAATTAAATGTTCTAAATCTTCAATTAGAAGTTCTTCTTTTATCTTTTCAGCCTCTGTTCTAAATAATAAGCCTGTACTAGGGGGTTTTATTAAAACCCCAAGAGCTTTCAAACGGTTTCGTTCTGTTTCTGTATTTATTTTTCTTGAAATATTTACTCCTTGGGCATTTGGCTGAAGTATCAAGTATTTTCCTGGGATTGAAATATTGCCAGTTAGTCTTGGTCCTTTAGATCCAGTGGGTTCTTTTATTACCTGTACAAGAACTTTTTGTTTTGGTTCTAGTAATTCAGTTATTCCAAATGTCCCTTTTTTGAGTCTTAATGGACCTAAATCTGAAACATGGATGAATCCATTTTTCTCACTTTCACCAATATTTATGAAAGCGGCATCAATACCAGGGAGAACATTTTCCACTGTTCCTAAAAAAATATCGCCAATTTGATATTGACCTTGTGCGACGATTAATTCATCAACTCGATCATCTGTGAGTAGTGCTGCAATTCGAGCCTGCTCAGCGATGATAATTTGCTGAGACATATAATTGATTCTGAATGATTTGGATTTTGAAAATCATCTACATTAAAGAATTAGATTTTTATCTTTTAGTAAAGCAATTTTTATAGCGATTATGATTTACTTTTTAAAATTAATAAAGTTAATAGTGATTGAATTATGCTATTTATAGAGCTTTAGACGATTTTCAAACTAATTGAAATTTAATTCATAGCTATGATTATCTCTTAAATTAACCATAACTAAAATAATATTAACATCTAATCACCACTAAAGCACGTTGATACATTATTCTTATATTGGTGAAATTTTTTATCTAAAGTGGTTCAAGTAAACGAAAATTATTTAAAACTCAAAGCAGGCTATTTATTTCCTGAAATTGCAAAAAGGGTAAAAATATATTCTCAATCAAATAAGAGTGCTGAAATTATTAAGCTTGGCATAGGAGATGTTACAGAACCATTACCTAAAGCGTGCATTGATGCGATGGGTAAAGCCTTAGATGATATGGGAACACTAGATGGTTTTAGAGGTTATGGACCAGAACAAGGTTATTCTTGGCTCAGAGAAAAAATATCTGAGCATGATTTTATTTCGAGAGGCTGTCAAATTTCACCTGAAGAAATCTTTGTTTCAGATGGTTCTAAGTGCGACAGTAGCAATATTTTAGATATTCTTGGCAAGGATAATTCAATTGCTGTAACTGATCCTGTTTACCCTGTTTATGTGGATAGTAACGTTATGACAGGCAGAACTGGAGTTGCTCTCGAAAATGGTACTTATAAAGGATTGACATATCTTGCAATAAACGAGGGGAATAACTTTCTGCCAGAACTACCTGAAAAAAAAGTTGATATTTTGTATCTTTGTTTTCCTAATAATCCAACTGGAGCAACGATTAATAAAGAAGAATTGAAAAAGTGGGTTGAATATGCTCTTCAAAACAAATCTCTAATACTTTTTGATGCAGCTTATGAAGCATTTATTCAAGAGAATGACATTCCACATTCAATATATGAGATTGAGGGAGCAAAGGATTGTGCTATCGAATTTAGATCTTTTTCAAAGAATGCAGGATTCACTGGAGTTAGATGTGCTTTTACAGTAATACCTAAAAATCTTAAAGGTTTGAGTTCAACCAATGAGGAAATAGACTTATGGCCTCTTTGGAATAGGCGACAATCTACAAAGTTCAATGGAGTAAGTTATGTAGTTCAGAGAGGAGCAGAGGCTGTTTATTCTCTTGAAGGGAAGAAACAGGTGAGAGGTTTAATTGATTTTTATATGGAAAATGCAAAAATCATGAAAAATAAACTTCAGAATGCAGGATATAAAGTTTATGGTGGGGACAATGCTCCTTATATCTGGATTAAAGTCCCTGATCAAATGACATCTTGGGACTTTTTTGATTTCCTGCTCCAAAAAGTTAGTGTAGTGGGAACACCTGGGAGCGGATTTGGATTATCAGGAGAGGGTTATTTTCGTTTGTCAGCATTTAACTCACGATCAAACGTCATTGATGCAATGGAAAGAATAATTAATATATAATTATTAATATTATTTTGTTAAGATTCTAAAATTAAAATGCTATCTATAAAGTTAGAACAAAGTGCAAGTAATAATTCAGCAGTGATTGAAAAGCAACCTGCTGAATTAAAAAATAAATCTCCAAAATATAAGGTTTTACTTCATAATGATCCAGTAAATTCTATGGAGTATGTCACAATTTCACTACGAGAAGTTGTGCCGCAATTAAGCGAACAAGACGCTATTTCAATAATGTTAGAGGCACACAATACTGGTGTTGGATTGGTAATTGTTTGTGATTTAGAACCAGCAGAATTTTACTCAGAATCATTAAAATCTAAAGGAATTTCTAGTTCAATTGAGAAAGAGGATTAATAGCGGTTTCATTTAAAATTTAGATTTGGCTAATTTCCTTTCTGATAAGGGAGGGACTTTTAATGATTCTTTTAAGGAAGACTTTCCATATTCTCTTTCAAGAATGTTGATAACTGTTTTACCAAATTCGTCTTCTGGATTATCGAATGCTTCTAAGCAAACCTGACCAAGTTTTTCACCTAATAGACCTGGATTCCAAAGAAGTTTTCTCGCGGTCCAAGGCATCATGCTCATTGGATTATAATTCGGCTTCAAGATTTTATGATCAAAGGCGTACTTCTCAAGAAGAGTATGAGGTTGCAAGCCTATAAAGAATATAGCTGGATCAACTAAGCCTTTACCAAAAATATTTTCTAATTCCCTATGGTATGCAATTGTTTGTCTGATGGTGCTTGGCGTTTCGTCAAAAACATTAAATGAATAATTGACTGATACATGGTTCTTGAAACCTGATTGGACTAGCATTCTGCAATTATTTAGAACAGTTTCTAGGTCATATGCTAATCTCATTTTTCTCACAAGTTCTTGGGATCCCGAAGTGATACCTATTTCAAAATAGCTCATACCTGTATCAACCATTAGCTGAGCAAGCTCAGCATCAATATTATCTGCTCTAATGTATGCAGCCCAGTTAATATCGTCCCAGCCTTGATCCTTGATGGCTTGCAAAAGTGTTTTTGCATCTTCAATATGTTTTTTTGCTGGAATAAACTGTGCATCTGTGAACCAAAATCCCCTTACTCCAAGATCATATAGTTGCTTCATTTCTTTGATTACTTCGTTAACAGGATTAACGCGAACCTGCTTTCCCTCCACAACTGTATAAACACAGAAACAACAGTTATGTGGACAACCTCTTTTCGTTTGTACCCCTACATAGTAATCTCCTCCTTCTATATACCAATTGAATTCGGACCATATTGATTTTATATATTGATAGTTGCAGGCAGTTTTAACTGTGCCTGAAGGTTGTTCATGTATTAATTTGTTCCTAGGTTTTTGTCCAGCAAAATAACATCTTTCTTCCTCTATAGAATCTCCCCTAATGATTTTCTCTAAGAGATTTTCTCCCTCCCCAACAGAAATTACAGTCCCTTTAGGAAGTAGATTTCCTAATTGTTCATAGAAGACACTAACAGCCCCACCTCCTAATATTACGCTTACATTTTTGTTGTATTTTTGTGCTCTTTTTAGTCCCATTTTGACTAAAGATGTATTTCTATATATTTCTCCATAATGAGATGCAATTAATTTTAATCCGCCCCAAGAACCTCTAATTTTTTTAAGGATATTTTTTGAGTAGAAAACTTCAAAAGAGTTTTGTAATGGATTTCCACTTCTCCCATCTACGGGTGCATAAATTTGTATATCTCTCCACGAAAAAATGATTAGATGAGGTCTAAATTGATCAATTTTTCTAGTTAAATATTTGGAAACTTTATTAGATGGAATTATTGCTAGATCAATGAATTGCTGCTCTATATCTGGAAAACATTTATGGATATGATCGGCTAAGTAAATAGGCCCTATTGGAAATATTGGGTTACATGGCAATCTTACAGTAAGGATTTTTCCATAATGTTTTCTATGGTAATTTTTTTTATTTAATTTTTTAAACTTCAAATTAAAATTCATATCATGAAATTTAATGAATTTATTCTCTTTAAGAATCTAACTACTTTATTACTAATTCGGAGAAATTAAAAATCCTAAGAAAATCTATAAATATGATTACTAATTTATTTGGGTATATTTTTGATGTTAATTTGCTTTTGAAATGCCGATAATTGGAATTGAACCAATGACCTACTGTTTACGAAACAGTTGCTCTACCGCTGAGCTATATCGGCAGTACTAAAATATTAATATTTTCGTATAAAATTAATCTTATAATTTAGTTTATTAATGTCAAAAATAGATCCTGAATTAAAAAAGAAATTATTGAAAGAGTCCCAGTCTCCCTTCAAAGGGTTGAGGAGAATATTGTGGATAGCTTTTAGTGGTTCAGCATTTTTAGGTCTTCTAATAATGCTTTCCAAAATTGCAAGTGGTGGTGAATTACAACAAAATAATCTTTTTATACAATTTGGCGCTTGTATACTTTTTCCAACTTTATTGTTCTTTGATAGGAATAAAGATTGATAAGTTAAAATTTAATTATTGACTTAATGTCCTTTTCTTGGTGACAAATTTAAATGCTTCGATTATGTCTCCATTAATCCAAGAAGAGAATTTATCGCATCCAACTCCACATTCAAATCCTGTATTTACTTCTTTAACATCATCTTTAGACCTTTTTAGTGAGTCTAAATTACCTTCAAATATTACTTTTTCTGATCGAATAACTCTAAGAGAACAATTCCGTTGTAATTTACCACTTTGTATATAACAGCCTGCTATAGCTCCTTTGCCAACTGCGAAAATAGCTCGAACTTCGGCTTTTCCTAAAGATTCTTCAACAAGATCAGGTTCAAGTAGTCCTTCCATTGCCAACTGAATATCTTCTAAAAGTTTATAGATTACTTCATATTCTCTTATATCAACGTCATTAGCATCAGCAGCTCTCTTTGCGCCAGATGCTAATGAGGTGTTAAACCCAATGATTACTGACCCAGATGCAGCAGCAAGATCTATATCTGTCTCAGTTATTTCTCCAGGAGCAGAGAGTAGAACTCTGACTTGAACCTCATTTTTTGGTAATTGTTCTAGTGAACCTAATATAGCTTCAACACTACCCTGAACATCAGCTTTGAGAATCAAGTTTAACTCCTTTAGTTCACCATCATTTGCTTGAGTAGATAAGGATGATAAGCTGACTCTTCTAGATGCCATTTGCTGAGCTAATTTTGTAGCTCTAGCATCTGTTGCTCTTTCGCCGACAATGGCTCGAGCAGTTTTCTCATCAGGATAGACTTCGAATTCATCTCCTGCTGTTGGTACTTCACTGAATCCTAGGGCTTCAACTGGAAATGATGGTCCTGCTTCTTTGATTCTGTTACCATGTTCATCAACCATTGCTCTAATTTTTCCGAGGACTGAACCCGCAGCTAAAACATCTCCAGATTTTAAGGTCCCATTTTGTACTAATAAAGTAGCTACAGGCCCTTTGGCTTTGTCTAGGTGGGCTTCAATAACAGTACCTTTTGCGAATCTATCAGGGTTAGCCTGTAGATCTTCTACATCGGAAACTAATAAAATCATTTCGAGTAATTTATCAATGTTTTGTTTTTTGATAGCACTTACTGGAACCATAACTGTATCTCCTCCCCAATCTTCAGCAACTAAATCTTTTTCTGATAGTTCTTGCTTTACTCTGTCTGGTGATGCCCCTTCTTTGTCAATTTTATTTATTGCAACAACAATTGGTACCTTTGCTGCTCTTGCATGACTGATAGCCTCAAGTGTTTGAGGTCTGCAACCATCATCTGCAGCAACTACAAGAACAGCTACATCTGTAACCTTTGTACCCCTTGCTCGCATTGCAGTAAAGGCTTCATGACCAGGGGTATCAAGAAAAGTTAATTTTTTCTTTTGAGATTCATGTTCAAATTCAACTTGATAAGCTCCTATGTGTTGAGTGATGCCCCCTGCTTCTCCTGAAGCTACTCTTGATTCTCTGATGGAATCTAACAGACTTGTTTTGCCATGATCTACATGGCCCATCACTGTAATAACAGGTGGTCTTCTTATTAGATCATCAAGATCTTCAGATTCAATCATATCTACTGTTTTCTCAGCAGCTTCTTGGATATCATCTTGCAAGACAGGCACCCCAAACTCTTCAGCTACTGTTTCAATTGTTGCTAAGTCGAGTGATTGAGTAACAGTTGCAGTTATTCCTTTGAAAAAAAGTGATTTGATTATTTCAGAACTTTCAAGACTTAATTTATCAGCTAATTCTTGAACGGTTAAATTATCTTCGGGTACTATTATCATTTCAGGCCTTATTTGTTTGGCTTCTTTGGCAGCCTTTAACTCCATAGCTCTTCTTTTCTGCCTTTGTCTTGTAGTCTCTTTTTTCTTCTTTTTAAATTGTTTTATGGTTTTTTGAGATTTGGATTCATCCGACTTTTCTTTCTTTGGACGGGCCAAACTAGCTGAAAGGATTGAAATTTTTTCGCCTGAATATCCACTAGTTTCAGATGTTAGTGAATCATCATTCTCACCGATAATATGTACTTTCTGCCTTTGTTTTTGGGGATTTTTGCTTCTTAATGCTTCAAGTTTTGCGCTATCGTCCCAGTCTGTCTTCCCTGGTTTTTTAGAATTATTTGCAAATGTTCTATGGGGGGTTTTTTTAGAGTTAGGGGCATTATGTGGACGACTATTTGGAGCTTTCGCCTTTTGTTTCGTTGCCTCACTATTTTTTGTTTCGTTATTCTTTATAACTTGTTTGTCATTCTCAGATTTGTTAGTTTTTTGGATTTGTAAGAGTTCATTAGGTGACACTGGCTTCCTGATTCCAGGTGACTTCTGACCATTAAATCTTGGCCCAGGCCTATTGGGCATGCCTGGTCTGTTGGGAGCACCAGACCTATTCATATTGGCTTGTCTATTGAAAGATCCAGGTCTGCTTTGATCTGATGGTTTATTTCTAAATCCAGGCCTATTGGGCATGCCTGGCCTGTTGGGAGCACCAGACCTATTCATATTGGCTTGTCTATTGAAAGATCCAGGTCTGCTTTGATCTAATGGTTTATTTCTTAATCCTGGTCTGTTAGGCGTGCCAGATCTGTTAGGGAGAGATTGTTTTAAAGGAATGTTTTGCTTATTGGGTTCATCTCTTTTTATTGGAGCTCCAACTAGCTCAGGGGGGGAAATTCTGCTATTAACATTTTTTGTTTTAGGGTTGTTCGAATTTTGGTCAGGTTTATTTGATATTTGTCTTCCCCCTCCAGAATTGGAGACGTTCTGGGGGGATTTGTTAGAGTTAAAACTATTATTAATATTTTTAGGCTTAGCAATTAGCTGAATAGGTGGTTTTGCGGCACTTTTTATAGGTGAGGTTGATTTATTTAAGAAATTTCTTTTATCTTGATTGAGATTTTGTGAAGTTTTACTATTAAATTTTTGATTCGTAAGATTTGCTTGAGTCTTTGAACTGTTGGTAATTGTTGGTTTATTGAGAGACTTAGGTTGATTTGAAATTATTTTTAGACTTTCAGGTTTATTAAGAGGTTTAATCAATAGTGGCTTTTTATTTGAATTATCTTTAGGGGGTTTCCCATTCATAGAGGAGATATCAGAAGATTTATCTTCATTGTTTTGTTTGTAATTATCTTTTTTAATTGAAGGTTTTTTAATAGAAAGTATTTTTTTATCTGAATTTTTTTTATTAATAAGATTTTTTATTTTTTCTGCGTCCTTTGCACTTATTGAACTGCTATGGCTTTTTACTGAAATTGAAAGTTTTTGAGCGGCATCCAATATGTCTTTATTGTCCAAATTTAAGTCTCTGGAAAGTTCGTAAATTCTGATTTTATCGCTGATAGTCATTTAATCTGATTTGTACTCTTTTTGGAAATTTAAAGAGGATTTAATTTAATTATATTCCTTTATTGGAATACTCATTGAAGCTTGTAATTTCTTTCTTAAAAATATCAATAAATTCAGGTTCTAGAGATGTTTTTAAAGCTTTTTGAAGCTTTTTTTTGATCTTGGAATCTGAGTAACATTTTTTTGAATTGCAAATGTAAGCTGATCGCCCCATACCTTGTTGAAACAAAATACCTTGCTTATGATCTTTAGTAATCTTTAAAAGATGTTTCCTGTCATATGTTTTTCTACATGAAATGCAAATACGCATAACAGGGGTATGTTGAATCACCGTTTTCGCCCCTCATTAGCAGATGTTTCACCATCTTGAATATTCTCTAATTGATCACTATCTGAGAAGTTTTTTTCTTCATATGTGTCTTGTCCATATTCCTCATCATCTTCAGGAAGAGGATAAAGTTCTCTTAATCTTGCATCTTCCGCAGCACGTTCAGCTTGTTCTGCCTCTAATCTAAGCTCAGCTTCTCGCTGGAGATTCTCTTCATCTTCCCTTTGAATTATTAATTCAGAGACAGCAGCATCTTCTGCTTCCTGATCGTATTCATGTGAGTTTTTGACATCAATCTTCCAACCTGTTAATCTTGCTGCAAGTCTGACATTTTGTCCTTCTCTGCCAATTGCGAGACTCAATTGATCAGGAGGAACTAGTACGTGCGCGTGTTGACCTTCTGGGTCAACAAGTCTTACGAGATCGACTTTAGCAGGACTTAAAGAGTTTAAAATATATTGTATTGGGTCAGATGACCATTTAATAACATCAATTTTTTCTCCTCGTAGTTCATTTACTACTTGTTGGATTCTTGCTCCTCTAGCTCCAATACAGGCACCTACGGGGTCAACTTCTTGTTCAACGCTATCAACAGCTACTTTTGTTCGTGGTCCAACAGCTCTTGAAGGAGGATTCGCTTCTCTTGAAACAGCAATAATTTTTACTGTACCTTCTTGTATTTCAGGTACTTCATTTTCAAATAAATAAACGACTAATCCAGCATTTGCTCTGCTTACAAAAAGTTGTGGTCCTTTTCTGGCTATTTCGCTAACCTCTTTCAAGAATACTTTGAAAGTTGCATTAGCTCTGTAATTATCATTTGGTAATTGATCTCTTTTTGGAAGTTCGGCCTCTACTTCAGGTCTACCAATACCCGAACTAACTCCCATTATTACCGATTGTCTTTCAAATCTTATAACTCTCGCAGTTAAAACAGGATCTTCCAAATCTGCAAATTCTTCTTGGATCATTTTTCTTTGATGATCTCTTAATTTTTGAGCTAAAACTTGCTTTGTTGTTGAAGCAGCCATTCGCCCAAAATCTTCTTTCTCTGGGGTAACATCTAAAACAACCGTGTCACCTACTTGAGCATCATCTGCCACTTGTTTTACTTCTAATAATGATATTTGATGATCTTCGCTTTCAACTTCTTCCACAATGATTTTACTTGATAAGATCCTATAGCCTTCTTCATCTAGATCTAGTCCAACATCAAAATTACTAAAGTATTCTTCATCAAATGGATCTTCATTAACTCCAATGTAAAAAGTTTTTCTATATTTTTCATAACCTTTTAATAAGGCTTCGCGTAAAGCCGCTTCCACGATATTAGGAGGTAACTTTTTTTCCTCACTAATATCTTCAATAAGATTGTTTAAACCTGGGAGAATAACTAATGCCATCTATGATGGGAGAATTGAATAATGGTTGAAATAATTAATCTTTTAAGGTACAAAGACTAATTTTTAATACTTCATTGAAAGGGATTTTTTTAATCCTTCCTTTAATGTTAATGGCTAAATAATCATTAGACTTTTCATAAAGTAAACCATTCAGGAATTTTATCTTTGAATTCTTTTGGTTTAATTCAACATTAACTGGAAAACCCTTAAAAGTTTTGAAGTCTCTTTCTGAGGTTAATTCATCACTGACTCCTTGACTACTAATTTCTAAAACATATGAACAATTTAAAAGATTTGATTTTTCTATTTCGTCAGATGCTGGGGTATTAAATAGCGCACAATCATCTAAGGAAATGTCATCCCCATTCCTTTTTTTTATGATTATTTCAATAACAATTGGATTTTGATTAGTTTGTATATTTAAACCGTAAATTTCTAAATCCCTTTCATTAGCAACTTTTTCTAACAGAGCTTCTAGTTTTCCTTTGTTTTCTTTATTCAAATTTAAACATAAATTTATTTAAAATTATTTTCACACATAAAGGAATTTTTTCTACTGAAAAATTTAAAAATTTGTATTTTATGCATGTAAACAAAAAAACAACAATAATATATTTCTTCAATTAGATTTATCAAATAAATTCAAAAACTATTAATTAAATGAAGTTTCTCAAGATTAAATTTATTAATTTAATCAAAATATTCATTGGTATTTGTTTTTGTTTAGTCAATTTATTTCAAAATGCTGAAGTTTTAGCCTTAACTTCTTTTGAAAGTCATAATTTCGTATCATCAGCAGTAAAAAATGTAGGTCCTGCAGTTGTAAAAATTGATACTGAGAGATTGGTGGAAAGGCAACAATTTGACCCTACTTTACTTGACCCTTTATTGAGAGATTTACTCGGTGAGCAAGGAATTACTCCTGAAAGAGAGAGAGGACAAGGTTCTGGAGTGATCATTAATGAGAATGGTTTGATTCTTACAAACGCGCATGTCGTAGAAAGAGTCGATGATGTTTCAGTTACTTTGGCAGATGGATCTATTTGTGATGGTCAAGTTTTGGGTACAGATGCAGTAACTGATCTAGCTTTAGTAAAAATTGATGAAGATACTTATTCTGGTTTTGCTCCACTTGGAAATTCTGAAGATCTTGAAGTTGGTGATTGGGCAATAGCTCTTGGTACTCCTTATGGTCTTGAAAAAACAGTTACCTTAGGGATTGTTAGTAGCCTGCATAGAGATATTAATAGTTTAGGGTTTTCAGATAAAAGGCTTGATCTTATTCAGACTGATGCCGCAATAAATCCAGGAAATTCTGGAGGACCACTCATAAATTCCAATGGTGAGGTCATAGGAATTAATACATTAGTAAGAAGCGGCCCTGGAGCTGGCTTAGGTTTTGCGATTCCTATCAATCTAGCTAAAAGCGTCTCTGATCAGCTTCTTAAAAATGGGGAAGTTATTCATCCATATTTAGGGATACAATTGATTTCTTTAAATCCTAGAATTGCTAAAGAACATAATCGAGACCCTAATTCACTAGTTCAATTACCTGAAAGAAATGGAGCTCTAATTCAATCAGTAATACCTAATAGCCCGGCTGAAAAAGCTGGTTTAAGAAGAGGTGATTTAGTTATAGCAGCCGAAAATATCTCGATAAAAGAACCTAAAGCTTTATTGGATGAAGTAGAAAAAGCTCAGATAGGAAAAGTATTCCTTTTAAATATTTTGAGAGATAATAAAGAGATACAAATAAATATTAAACCAGAACCTCTCCCAGGTTTGACATAAATCACCCATTGAAATTTAATAATCTATAAACATAAGGGAAAATGATTTTGGATTCACAAACTCAAATGAAAAAAGTTGTTGCTGATGCAGCAATCAGGGAAGTAAAGAGTGACATGATTCTAGGATTAGGATCTGGTTCTACAGCTGCGTTAATGATAAAAAGCCTCGCTAATGAAATTCGTCTTGGAAAACTTAAAAATATAAGTGGTGTTGCAACTTCTTTTCAATCAGAAGTTTTAGCTCTTGAACTGGATATCCCGCTTATCGATTTAGCCTCCGTATCTCAAATTGATTTAGCTATTGATGGAGCAGATGAAGTTGATCCAAGATTTCAATTAATTAAAGGAGGAGGAGCATGCCATGTTAGAGAAAAGTTAGTAGCATCTAAAGCCGATCAATTGTTGATTGTCGTAGATGAAACTAAACTTGTAGAAAATCTAAATCAATCTTTCCCTTTACCTGTAGAAGTTCTTCCAAATGCTTGGAAGCAAGTTCAGGAAGTGATTTCAGAAATGAATGGCAGTTCTTCTTTAAGAATGGCTACAAAAAAAGCTGGCCCAGTTGTTACTGACCAAGGCAACCTCATCCTTGATGTATTACTTAATGATGGTATTAAGAATCCAAAAGACGTTGAAATGAAGATTAATAATATTCCAGGAGTATTAGAAAATGGATTATTCGTTGATCTTACAGACAAAGTATTAGTTGGTAAAATTGAAAACGATGCTCCAGTGGTTTACTCGCCCTCAAAAGCTAGCTAATCTTCAAATCTTATTTGTACCGAGTTAGCGTGGCTATGTAAGCCCTCACTTTTAGCAAGATTAATAATATCAAGGCTATTAACTTTTAAACTTTCTTCATTAAATTCTATTATTGAAGTATTTTTCATAAAAGTTTCAACCCCCAAAGAACCGCTAAATCTAGAATTTCCTGATGTAGGTAAAGTATGATTTGGTCCTGCAAGATAATCTCCAACAGCTTCTGGGGTCCATTTCCCTAAAAATATCGCTCCTGCATTCTCTATACCTGCAAGAATTTTTTTTGAATGTATGGTGATAATTTCTAGGTGTTCAGGTGCAAAGTTATTGCTTAGTTCGATACATGATTCATAATTCTCGCAAATCACAATTAACCCCCAATTTTTTATTGATTGCATGCAAATTTCTTTTCTTGGATGATCATCTATTTTTTTATAAAGTTCTTTTAAAACTTCTTTTGCCTGGTTCTTTGATGTAGTTAGAAGTATTGCTGAAGCTAAAGGATCATGTTCTGCTTGCGCTAGTAGATCAGATGCTATATGAGTACTTTGAGCTGTTTCATCTGCAATGATTAATATTTCACTTGGACCAGCTAAAGAATCAATACCTGTAGATCCGTAAATGATTTTTTTTGCAGTTGTAACATAGATATTCCCTGGCCCTGAAATAACATCAACTTTATTGATTTGATTTGTGCCAAATGCTAAAGCACCAATTGCTTGAGCTCCTCCAATTCTAAATACTTTATTGATCCCTGATAAGTGAGCTGCAGCTAAAACAGTTTTGTTTATTTCCCCTTCTTTATTCCCAGGAGATACCATTATAATTTCCTCTACTCCTGCTACTTTTGCAGGTATTGCGTTCATTAATACGGTACTTGGATAAGCAGCTCTACCTCCAGGAATATAAATACCTGCATTCTTAACTGGTCGCCATTTTCTTTCGACTGTGTCACCATATTCACCTTTTATAGTGAAAGATTGAGGAATTTCTTTTTCATGGAATCTTTGAATTCTTTTATGAGCTACCTCCAGTGAGCGCTTCAAAGTGTTATCAATTTCATCCCATGCATTCTTTATTTGATCTGCATTCACTTGCATAGGGTCAGGGTCGAAACCATCAAATTTTTTTGTATATTTTTCTACTGCTATATCTCCAGAAATTTTTACTTCTTGAAGAATTTGTTCAACAATTTTATTTATCTCATTATTGTTTTCTGAATTAGTTCGAGTAGAAATTCTTTTTAATTCTTCAATAGCTTCTTTTTTATTATTTATGATCTTCATATGCTTAATTTTTTCAAATTGAAAGGCTCAAAACCTAATTTAATAGCTTTCTAAATTATATATGATTGATTAGGAGTCGATTTATTTGTTATGATGAATACTTCTATTTATATACCCTCTGTGGCCAATAACAAATCAGCAAAAAAGAGAATACAAATTGCCGAAAGAAATCGTTTAATAAATAAGTCATATAAATCTACTGTTAGGACTTTAACTAAAAAAACCTTAGAGAATTGTGAAAAATATAAAAAAAATCCGAATGAGGATAACGAAAATCTAGTGAAAACAAGTCTAAATAAAGCTTTTAGCTTAATTGATAAAGCAGTGAAAAAAAATGTTCTTCACAAGAATAACGGTGCTAACAAAAAATCGAAAATCAACAATTTAGTAAAAACTACACTCACAAGTAAGTAAAAAGTTAGATCAAAATTATGAGCGAAATCGAACTCATAGACTCCCACTGTCATTTAATATTTGAAAATTTCGAAAAAGATCTTGAAGATGTTGTTCTAAGATTACGCTCTTCAGGTGTAAAAAAATTAGTTCATGCTTGTTGTGAATTAACAGAAATTCCAAAGTTGAAAAAAATATCTCATGAATTTAATGAAATTTACTATTCAGTTGGTTTGCATCCCCTTGAAGCAAAAAAATGGGAAGAGAGCTCAAAATCTCTTTTAAGAAAATCAGCACAAGAAGATAGAAGGGTAGTTGCTATTGGGGAATTAGGATTGGATTTTTTTAAAAATAAAAATAAAACTCAGCAAATTGAAGCACTTATTCCTCAACTGGAGTTAGCAAATGAACTTAAATTACCTGTAATCATCCATTGCAGAGATGCCGCAAAAGAAATGATTGAGATATGTAGTGATCTCTCAAAAAACGGAAAATGTCCTAATGGTGTACTTCATTGTTGGACGGGAACTCCAAAAGAAATGATGCAATTCTTAGATCTTGGATTTTACATCAGTTTTAGTGGAATAGTAACTTTCCCAAAAGCATATGAAATTCATGAGTGTGCCAAAATAGTTCCTAGTGATAAATACTTAATTGAAACTGACTCACCATTTTTAGCTCCTGTCCCTCATAGGGGTAAAAGAAATGAACCTGCGTTTGTTGAAAAAGTTGCCAATTTTATGGCAGATTTAAGATCTACTGAATTAATCACAATTGCTAGAGAGTCATCTAAGAATGCTGAAGATTTGTTTAAATTTGACTTGTTAATTTGACATAGCAGCTGTTAGTATTAGGAATTACTGGAAATTTTTCTTAATTTTTTAGCTTTAACTAACACAGTTAATGATTTATCAGCATTAAATAAAATTTAATTCTTATTTAATTGAATTTATTTTTGTTGAAATCGAGATCTAATGGTTGATCTAATATCAAGTGAAAAGTTAAAGAACTAATTATTGAGTAGATTAAAAGTAAATAGTAAATCTCACAAAATCGCAGGTTTTCTTGGATGAGCAGTAGCGCTTTACAGGTAGCAAAAACAGCTACTTATCTACCAGATTTAGTTGAAGTACAAAGAGCAAGCTTTAAATGGTTTTTAGAAAAGGGTTTAATAGAAGAACTACAAAATTTTTCTCCCATTTCTGATTACACAGGTAAATTAGAATTACATTTTATTGGTGAAGAGTACAGGTTAAAAAGACCTAGGCATGATGTTGAGGAAGCCAAAAGAAGAGATGCTACATTTGCATCTCAAATGTATGTAACTTGCAGGCTAATTAATAAAGAGACAGGGGAAATTAAAGAACAAGAAGTATTTATTGGAGAATTACCATTAATGACTGAAAGGGGAACTTTCATCATAAATGGAGCTGAAAGAGTAATTGTTAATCAAATTGTTCGAAGTCCTGGAGTATATTTCAAAGATGAACTTGATAAAAATGGCCGAAGAACTTACAACGCTAGTGTTATCCCTAATAGAGGTGCTTGGCTAAAATTCGAGACTGACAAAAATAATTTACTTTACGTTAGAGTTGACAAAACTAGAAAAATTAATGCTCATGTTCTTATGAGAGCGATGGGTCTTTCAGATAATGATGTGGTCGATAAACTTAGGCATCCTGAGTTTTATCAAAACTCAATTGAGTCTGCTAATGAAGAGGGTATAAATTCAGAAGATCAAGCATTACTTGAGCTATACAAGAAGCTACGTCCTGGTGAACCACCCTCTGTCTCTGGAGGACAACAGCTATTACATAGTAGATTTTTTGATCCTAAAAGATACGATTTAGGCCGAGTTGGTAGATACAAAATAAATAAAAAATTGAGGCTTACTGTACCAGACGATGTGAGAACACTTACCCATGAAGATGTTCTTTCTACCATTGATTATTTAATAAACCTAGAATTGGATATTGGCGGCGCTAGTCTGGATGATATCGACCACCTTGGTAATCGAAGGGTTAGATCTGTGGGAGAACTGCTTCAAAATCAAGTTAGGGTTGGACTTAATCGTTTAGAGAGAATCATCAAAGAAAGAATGACTGTTGGGGAAACAGATTCCTTAACTCCCGCTCAACTAGTCAATCCCAAACCTTTAGTTGCTGCTATAAAGGAATTTTTTGGTTCCAGTCAATTAAGCCAGTTTATGGATCAAACTAATCCGCTGGCTGAATTAACACACAAGAGAAGAATCTCAGCATTAGGTCCAGGAGGTTTAACTAGAGAAAGAGCTGGCTTTGCGGTAAGAGATATACACCCTTCACATTATGGAAGATTATGCCCTATCGAGACTCCTGAAGGTCCTAATGCAGGACTTATAAATTCTTTGGCTACCCACGCAAGAGTTAATGAGTATGGTTTTATTGAAACACCTTTTTGGGAAGTTAATAACGGTAAAGTTATTAAAGAAGGTAATCCTGTTTATCTTTCTGCTGATCTAGAAGATGAGTGTAGGGTGGCTCCTGGAGACGTCGCAACTGATAAGGATGGCAACATAATCGCAAATCTAATACCAGTGAGATATAGACAGGATTTTGAAAAAGTTCCTCCTTATCAAGTTGATTACGTTCAGCTTTCTCCGGTTCAGGTGATTTCAGTTGCGACTTCACTTATTCCTTTCTTGGAACATGATGATGCTAATAGAGCTCTAATGGGATCAAATATGCAACGCCAAGCGGTTCCTTTGCTCAGGCCAGAACGACCTTTAGTTGGTACAGGTTTAGAATCTCAAGTTGCTAGAGATTCGGGGATGGTTCCCATAACAAAAGTTAATGGAATTGTATCTTACGTTGACGCTAATGAAATTGTCGTTAAAGACGAGCATGGTAATGAACATTTTCATTATCTTCAGAAATATCAAAGATCAAATCAAGATACTTGCCTCAACCAAAGACCTATAGTGAAAATTGGAGATAGAGTTATATCTGGTCAGGTTTTAGCAGATGGATCTGCTTGCGAAGGAGGGGAAATAGCCCTTGGCCAAAATGTTTTAATCGCTTACATGCCATGGGAGGGATACAACTATGAAGATGCAATACTTGTGAGCGAGAGGATGGTAACTGATGATTTATATACTTCAGTCCATATCGAAAAATATGAAATTGAAGCAAGACAAACGAAGCTAGGACCTGAAGAAATCACACGAGAGATTCCTAATATCTCTGAAGAAAGCTTGAATAATCTTGATGAGATGGGAATTATTAGGATTGGTGCTTTTGTCGAGAGTGGAGATATACTTGTCGGAAAAGTGACTCCAAAAGGGGAATCAGACCAACCACCTGAAGAAAAACTTTTAAGAGCTATTTTTGGTGAAAAGGCTCGAGATGTGAGAGACAATTCACTCAGAGTACCCAAAACTGAAAAGGGAAGGGTTTTAGATGTTCGCATTTATACTAGAGAACAAGGTGATGAATTACCTCCTGGAGCCAATATGGTTGTAAGAGTTTACGTTGCTCAGAGAAGGAAAATTCAAGTAGGTGACAAAATGGCTGGAAGGCACGGAAATAAGGGAATTATTAGCAGAATCTTACCAAGAGAAGATATGCCTTATTTGCCCGATGGAACGCCTGTAGACATAGTTCTTAATCCCTTAGGGGTCCCAAGTCGGATGAATGTAGGTCAAGTTTTTGAATTATTGATGGGTTGGGCAGCCTCCAACTTAAATTGTCGAGTTAAAGTTGTTCCATTTGATGAAATGTATGGAGCTGAAAAATCACATCAAACTGTTCAAGCATTTTTAGAGGAAGCATCAAAACAACCAGGTAAAGCATGGGTTTACAATCCTGATGACCCTGGAAAGTTATTACTTAAAGATGGAAGAACAGGGGAACCCTTCGATCAGCCAGTTGCCGTCGGATACTCTCACTTCCTTAAATTAGTACATTTGGTGGATGATAAAATTCATGCTAGATCTACTGGTCCATACTCTTTAGTTACACAGCAACCATTAGGTGGTAAAGCTCAGCAAGGTGGACAAAGGCTTGGAGAAATGGAAGTATGGGCTCTTGAAGCTTATGGAGCCGCTTATACTCTTCAGGAATTGTTAACTGTTAAATCTGATGATATGCAAGGAAGAAATGAAGCTCTCAATGCAATTGTAAAAGGTAAACCGATCCCAAGACCTGGTACTCCTGAGTCATTCAAAGTTCTTATGAGGGAATTACAATCTCTAGGCTTGGATATAGGGGTTTATACAGATGAAGGGAAAGAGGTAGATTTAATGCAAGATGTAAATCCTAGAAGAAATACTCCATCAAGGCCGACATACGAATCACTCGGAACCTCTGAATATGAGGAAGATTAAATACCAAATTAAAACTTTTATTTAAATTAGCCAAAAATGACAAACAGCAACTTAAGAACCGAAAATCACTTTGATTACGTCAAAATTTCAATAGCTTCTCCACAAAGAATTATGGATTGGGGGCAGAGAACATTGCCCAATGGACAAGTAGTTGGTGAAGTTACGAAACCAGAGACTATTAACTACAGGACACTTAAACCCGAAATGGATGGATTGTTTTGTGAAAAGATTTTTGGGCCATCTAAAGATTGGGAATGCCATTGTGGAAAGTATAAAAGAGTAAGACATCGCGGCATTGTTTGTGAGAGATGTGGGGTTGAAGTAACTGAAAGTAGAGTCAGAAGACATAGGATGGGCTATATAAAACTAGCTGCACCAGTTTCACATGTTTGGTATTTGAAAGGAATTCCTAGCTACGTTGCAATACTTTTGGATATTCCGCTTAGAGATGTAGAACAAATAGTTTATTTTAATTGTTATGTCGTTTTAGATCCAGGTGACCATAAAGAACTTAAATATAAGCAATTACTAACTGAGGATGAGTGGCTGGAAATTGAAGATGAAATTTATGCTGAAGATTCAACTATCGAAAATGAACCTTTTGTTGGAATTGGTGCAGAGGCACTGAAGCAATTACTTGAGGACCTTGATTTGAATCAGGTTGCTGAGGAGCTTAGAGAAGAAATTACTAATAGCAAAGGGCAAAAGAGAGCAAAACTTATAAAAAGGATAAGAGTTATTGATAATTTTATTGCAACTAATGCAAAACCAGAATGGATGGTTTTAGATGCAATCCCAGTCATTCCTCCTGATCTTAGACCAATGGTTCAGCTTGATGGGGGAAGATTTGCAACTTCAGATTTAAACGACTTATATAGAAGAGTTATAAATAGAAATAACAGACTAGCTAGGCTTCAAGAAATTTTAGCTCCTGAAATTATCGTAAGAAATGAAAAAAGAATGCTTCAGGAGGCGGTTGATGCCCTTATAGATAATGGAAGGAGAGGTAGAACTGTTGTTGGAGCGAATAATAGAGCTCTTAAGTCTCTTAGTGACATAATAGAAGGAAAACAAGGAAGATTTAGACAGAATCTTCTTGGTAAGCGTGTTGATTATTCAGGAAGATCTGTAATAGTTGTGGGTCCTAAATTGAAAATGCATCAGTGTGGTCTCCCAAAAGAAATGGCGATAGAGCTTTTTCAACCTTTTGTAATTCATAGATTAATACGACAAAATATTGTAAATAACATAAAAGCTGCAAAAAAATTAATACAAAAAGCCGATGACGAAGTTATGCAGGTACTTCAGGAAGTTATTGAAGGCCATCCAATTCTTTTGAATAGAGCTCCTACGCTTCATCGTTTAGGTATTCAAGCTTTTGAACCTAAATTAGTTGGAGGTAGAGCAATACAACTTCATCCTTTAGTTTGTCCTGCATTCAATGCTGACTTCGATGGAGATCAAATGGCAGTTCATGTTCCTTTAGCTTTAGAGGCTCAAACTGAAGCACGCATGCTTATGTTGGCCAGTAATAATATTCTTTCTCCTGCTACTGGAGAACCAATTGTGACTCCATCACAAGATATGGTTTTGGGATCTTATTATTTGACAGCTTTGCAACCGAATTATCAAAAACCAGAATTTGGAGATAATAACACTACTTTTGCTTCATTAGAAGATGTCATTTTTGCTTTTGAAGATAAAAGACTCAGCTTACATGAATGGGTTTGGGTTAGATTTAACGGAGAAGTTGAAGATGAAGACGAAATGCGTAGCCCACAAAAAACTAAAGAGCTAGAAGATGGCTCAAGACTAGAGCTATGGAATTTAAGAAGGGATAGATTTGACTCTGATAATAATTTAATTAGTAGATTTGTGCTGACAACTGTCGGGAGAGTGGTTATGAATTATACCATCATCGATTCTGTATCAAAGACGTAATCTTTTAAAAACTATTCTTCATTCACTTAAAAATCATGACTTCATCTAAACCTAAAAAAACATCAAGAGTACGTAAAACTACTAAAAACTCAAAAAAGGAAAATCCAGTTACAATGCCTGCTCTAGCTAAAACGCCGCCATCATTTAAGAATAAGGTAGTTGATAAGAAAGCCTTAAAGAATTTAGTCTCTTGGGCTTATAAAACTCATGGAACTGCAATAACTGCAGCCATGGCTGATAATCTAAAGGACTTGGGGTTTAAATATGCTACCCAAGCTGCTGTCTCTATCTCAGTAGATGACTTAAAAGTTCCTGCAGCCAAGCAAGATTTAATAGGGCAAGCTGAGGAGCAAATATCTGCTACAGAAGAATGCTACAGGCTTGGTGAAATTACCGAAGTTGAAAGGCACACAAAAGTTATAGATACCTGGACCGAAACTAATGAAAGATTAGTAGATGCTGTCAAGAATAATTTCAATCAAAATGATCCCCTAAATTCCGTTTGGATGATGGCTAATTCAGGAGCGAGGGGGAATATGTCTCAGGTACGACAACTCGTTGGCATGAGGGGATTGATGGCTAATCCACAAGGAGAAATAATTGACTTGCCAATAAGAACTAATTTTAGAGAAGGACTCACCGTTACTGAATATGTAATTTCGTCTTATGGAGCAAGAAAAGGTTTGGTGGATACTGCCCTAAGAACTGCAGATTCTGGTTATTTGACAAGAAGATTAGTTGATGTCGCTCAAGATGTAATTGTTAGAGAAGAGGATTGTGGAACAAAACGATCAATAGTTATTGAAGCTGAAGACGGTAAGTTTGGAGCGAGGCTTCTTGGAAGGCTTACCTCGGAAGATATTCTTGATGCTGAAGAAAACCTTATTGTTCCTCAAAACACTGCAATAGATCTTGCATTGTCAGGAGAAATTGAGAAAGCATCTATTAATAAAATAAAAATAAGATCCCCATTAACATGTGAAGCTAATAGATCTGTTTGTAGAAGGTGTTACGGGTGGGCGTTGGCTCATAATCATTTGGTTGATTTAGGTGAGGCAGTTGGAATTATTGCTGCTCAATCTATTGGTGAGCCAGGAACGCAATTGACAATGAGAACTTTCCATACTGGAGGTGTATCAACTGCTGAAAGTGGAGTAGTAAGATCAAAAATTTCTGGTAAAGTTGAATTTAGTTCAAAAGCAAAGGTTAGAGGTTATAGAACACCACATGGAGTAGAAGCTAAACAAGCGGAAGTTGATTTCATACTAAAGATAGTTCCTAAAGGCAATAATTCTGGCAAAGCTCAAAAAATTGAAGTTTCTAGTGGATCTCTTTTATTTGTAGATGACGGTCAAGAAATTAATTCTGACATTACTGTTGCTCAGATAACTGCGGGTGCGGTGAAAAAGAGTGTTGAAAAAGCAACAAAAGATGTTATCTGTGATTTGGCTGGTCAGGTTAGGTATGACAAGGTTATTCAACCAAAGGAGGTAACAGATAGGCAGGGAAATATTACGTTAAAAGCTCAAAGATTAGGCAGATTGTGGGTTTTAGCTGGAGATGTTTATAACTTACCACCTAATGCAAGACCGGTTATCACATCTGGAAAATCTGTAGATGAAGGAACTGTTTTGGCAGAAGCAAGTCAATCAAGTGAGTTTGGCGGACAAATTCGATTAAGAGAGTCAATAGGAGATTCAAGAGAAGTTCAGATTGTTACTACTTCAATGTCCTTAACTAATTTTAAATTAATTGAAGAATCTACTCACTCAGGTCAAATATTTAATTTGGAATCTAGTGATGGTACATCTTATCGTTTAAATACTTCTCCTGGAAGTAAAATTAGTAATGGTGAGGTAATAGCAGATTTAACGGATGAAAGGTTCCGTACCAAAACTGGTGGTCTAGTAAAATATGCACCTGGATTAAGTGTTAAAAAAGCAAGATCATCTAAAAATGGTTTTGAAGTAAGTCAAGGAGGGACATTGCTTTGGATTCCTCAAGAGACACATGAAATCAATAAAGACATATCTCTTCTAATGATCGAAGATATGAAATGGATTGAAGCTGGAACAGAAGTTGTAAAAGATATTTTTAGTCAAACATCAGGAATTGTTACTGTTACGCAAAAAAATGATATCCTCCGTGAAATAACTGTAAGAAATGGAACTTTTCATGAGTGCGATGATGAAGAAGTACTGAATAGATTTACAGAAGAAGGAAATCTTGTAAATCCAGGCGAAAAGATTTTAGATGGCGTTGATAATAAAGAAATCCTATTTGTTCAAAAATTAGAAACACCTAAATGTAGAGGCTTGTTATTAAGAACAGTTGAAGAATTTACTATTCCTGACCAAGCGGAATTACCTCAACTATCACATGTTAAGCAGGAAAAAGGACCACATTTAGGCTTAAAAGCTATCCAAAGGCTTACTTATAAAGATGGTGAATTGATAAAATCAGTTGAAGGAGTTGAATTGCTTAGAACACATTTAAGCATCGAAAGCTTTGATGCTACTCCTCAAATGACTATCGATGTCGAGTCAATTAAAGATGAGAATGATCCATCAATCAATAGATTAAATTTAGTAATATTGGAGTCTATTCTTGTAAGAAGAGATACTATGTCTGACTCCAGTCATGGCTCAACACATACTGAACTTCAAGTTAATAATGACCAATTAGTAAAAGCAGGAGATGTAATAGCTACTACTCAAATTCTTTGTAAAGAGAAGGGATTGGTTCAACTGCCAAATGTTGTTGACGATGAGCCCATAAGAAGGTTAATTGTTGAAAGAGAAGAAGATAAAATTAAAATTAAAGTTAGTGAAAAAGTAGTTGTTAAAGTTGGTGATCGGGTAGTTGATGGTGATCCTATTAGTAAGTCTGTAAAATCAACTTCTTGTGGAGAAATAGAAGAGGTTTCTAATAGTTTAGTAACCTTAAGACTTGGCAGGCCTTATATGGTTTCTCCTGATTCAGTTTTACATGTTAAAGATGGAGATTTAGTTCTTAGGGGAGATGGTTTAGCTTTACTTGTTTTTGAGAGGCAGAAAACTGGAGATATTGTACAAGGATTGCCTCGTATTGAAGAGTTATTAGAAGCTAGGAGACCGAGAGACTCTGCAATTCTATGTAAAAAATCTGGAATTGTTCAGATTAAACAAGGTAATGATGAAGAATCAGTTTCTTTATCGGTAATTGAAAATGATGATTCATTGAATGAATATCAATTATTAATTGGAAAAAATATAATGGTTAGTGATGGACAACAAGTTACAGGTGGAGAATCTTTAACTGATGGTCCAATTAATCCGCATGAACTATTAGATTGCTATTTCAATGATTTAAAAGATCAGAAACCTCTGATTGATGCAGCTCGAGAATCCATATCAAAACTTCAAAGAAGTATGGTAAGTGAGGTCCAAAATGTTTATAAGTCACAGGGTGTAGCAATCGATGATAAGCATATTGAAGTTATTGTTAGACAGATGACAAGTAAAGTCCGTATAGAAGATGCTGGAGATACTACTCTTTTGCCTGGTGAACTCATAGAGTTGAGGCAAGTGGAAGATACAAACCAAGCAATGTCAATTACAGGAGGAGCTCCAGCAGAATTTACTCCTGTTTTGTTGGGTATTACTAAAGCCTCACTCAATACAGACAGCTTTATTTCAGCAGCATCTTTCCAAGAAACAACAAGGGTTCTTACAGAAGCTGCAATTGAAGGTAAATCTGATTGGTTAAGAGGTTTAAAAGAAAATGTTATCATTGGTAGACTAATACCTGCAGGAACTGGTTTTAGCGGTTTTGTGGAAGAATTATCCTCAGAGGCTGGCCCCCATCCCGATATCCTCGCAGAAGAATCTGGCGGCTACAGAAGAGCACAGAACTTAAGGCCAGATTATACAGTTGATATGCCACAATCACCTTCCGTAAGCTCTACAGCAATACTTGATGATCCTAGTGATGAAGATTTGGAGACAACCAGAAACCGACATGGAATTGACCCTACCTCGAGTAATTTTGCGGCCTTCGCAAGACCTAATGCTGAAAATCAATTTTCTGAAGATCAATTACCAGATCCTGCTGCACTGGAGGGATTGCAAGAGGAAGGCCTCCTGTCTGATGAATAAATATTAACTATTATTATTTTCAGTGACTAGAATAGATTTTTTAAATTTGTAAGTGATGATTAAGCCAGAGATTGTCCCCAAAAGAAAATTACCTCGTTATGGATTCCATTCTTATAATGAAAGACTTAATGGAAGAATTGCCATGATTGGTTTTATTGCGCTTATTCTTACAGAATTCTTTCTAAAACATGGTTTGCTGTTATGGTGACAATAGTTTTTAAATAAAGACTATTTAATTTGAAAAATCTTCTTGGGAGTAGTGTTAAAGATTTAGAAAATGTGGCTTTAGATTATGGTCAAGCTGCTTTTAGGGGTCGCCAAATCTATAATTGGATTTATAACTTTAAAAATAAGAAGAAGAGTATTGATCAAATAGAAGTATTACCTTTAGATTTCAGAAAGAAGTTAAAAGATGATGGTTTTAAATTAAGTGAACTAAGTGTTCAGGAAAGAAACTTAGCTAACGACGGTACTCTAAAGTTGTTACTTTCTACAACTGATAATGAAAGTATTGAGTGCGTTGGTATACCAACTGAAAAAAGACTAACTGCTTGTCTCTCTAGTCAAGTTGGTTGTCCTATGGACTGTAAATTTTGTGCAACTGGCAAGGAAGGTTTGAAGAGATCTTTAAAAGCAAGTGAAATTTTAGATCAAATTTTATTTATTGAAAATGAAATGAATAGAAAAGTGACCAATATTGTTTTCATGGGTATGGGCGAGCCATTATTGAATATTGATGAGTTGCTCGTGTCAATAAGATCTATAAATAAGGATTTTCAAATTAGCCAGAGAAAGATAACTGTAAGCACCGTGGCTATTCCAAAAATGATAAATAAATTATCAGCAAAGTCTTTTCAAATTTTAGGTAATTGTCAATTTACGTTAGCAATAAGCCTACACGCTTCAAACCAAAAAATAAGAGAAAAGATAATTCCAAGTGCAAAAAACTACGAAATCGAAAATATAATTAAAGACTGTAAGCAATACGTAAGAGATACTGGTAGGAGGGTAAGCTTTGAATATTTAATGCTAAGTGGGGTTAATGATAAATTGGAACATGCTAATGAATTAAGTAATTTGCTGAAAGGGTTTCAATCCCACGTAAATTTAATACAGTATAACCAAATTGAGGAAGTTGAATTTCAAAGAGTCTCTTTAAAAAATATGCAATCATTTCAATCTAGACTTTCTCTTAATGGCATCGCTAACAGCTTGCGCAAAAGCAGAGGTCTCGATAAAAATGCTGCATGTGGACAGTTAAGACAAAATGCAAGAAACAAATAATATTGTCTAAGAAAATATTATCTAAAAATTTTTTTAAAAGTCTCTTAAACAGGCTATCATTGTTTTAATTAATCTTAAATCTTTGGGTTTTATTAAGACAAAAATTTTACCTTTCGCTATCGTTGCACTTTTTGGGATTGCTTTCTTTGCAGTTAGTGCAAGAATTTGGTTGCCAGGAGATATGTTGTCACCTGCACCAGTGAATTAATTCTATTAGATTCTGAAAATGACAAAAAATAAGGATCCTAATCAAGAAAGCTTAGCTGAAATTGCAGTTGATCCAGATGTTTTAGCAAGAGAACTGGCTTTAGAGATTGAAATAGATCCTTTAGAGCAAATTGATGAAGATGTTTTTTCAAAAAATTTAAATATTAGTCAAGAGTGTGATGAAGCTTTAAAAATGCTCAAAGGTAATAGAGAAGAGAGGATACAAGGCTTAAGAATTTTTTGTGAGTATAGAGACCAAAGATCTTTCCCCCTTTTGTTACCATTGCTTGATCAACCTTGCCCAGTTGAAAGAATGAGTGCTGTATATGCTTTAGGTCGTAATCCATGTCCTAGCGCAGTCCAGAAACTTGTCAGTCTTTTGAAGACTGATGATAATGCTTATGTCAGAAGAGCGACTGCATGGAGCTTAGCTAACTATGATAACCAAATTGTTTTAGAACCATTAATAAATGCTTTAAAGAATGATGTGGCTGCAGTAAGGTTATGGTCATCTAGTTCTTTAGCTGAAATTGGAAATGTTTCTTTTGAGAACGCTCAGTTAGCAGCAGAACAACTTTTAATAAGTTTAAAGATAGATAATGAATCAGGTGTACGAAGTAATTGCATTTGGTCATTGTGTAGGTTGTATGCAAAGTTAAACAACACCTTTCAAGAAAGTTTTGTTGATGAATGTACTAAAATAGCACTTTTTGATAAAGAGCCATCCGTTATGGAAGAAGCTAAAACTGCTCTTGATTCAATGGGTATGCAAGGTTTTTATAATTGAAAAATTATAAATTTTTATACAAAAAGCTTCATAACAAAATCAATTTATCACATATTCAATATAAAAATTAAAATTAATTAACTTGTACCAACTGAAACAAAATATTTTCGTTATTCTATATAAAGTAAAAGTACTCAGTACTTGAATTTAATGCCTCAAAAAACATTGAGATTCAAAATTCATCAAGACGGAAGAGTTGAAGAAACTGTTGAGGGATTTACTGGTAATTCATGCAATGAAGCTACAAAAAATCTCGAAAATGCTCTTGGTAAAGTAACAGTAAAGAAGAAAACATCTGATGCTTTCACCTCTAATCAACATGAAAACTTAAAACAACTAAATAACGAATCTAATGTCACATTTTAGTACTATTAAAACCCAGCTCAAAGAAGCAGAGCCATTAATTAAGGCCTTAAATCATCTTGGTTATCCCATCAATCAAGAAGAAAAGTTTGTAAAAGGCTATAGGGGCAAGTTTACAGCAGTAGATATAAGCATGAATTTACCAGGTGATACTAAAGTTGGATTTAAATGGGACACTAATTCAAATGCTTATGAATTAGTTACTGATCTTGATCTTTGGAAATTTGAGATCCCTGTAGAAAGGTTTATTTCTAAAGTTACTCAAATGTATGCCTACCACACAATTATTTCAAAAACCAATGAGGATGGATATCAAATCGTAGAACAAAAAAACAAAAATGATGGTTCTATCGAGTTGGTTTTGACCAAGTGGGATAATTAATTTCGTGTATGGATTTTATTGATCCATCTGATAAATTTGCAGAAAATGTAGAAATTACAGGTTTTGAGCCCGTTTTAGGTGGTCAGTTAGCAGAAAAAGCTGTATGGGTTGATGAGTCCAAGTGTATTGGCTGTCAATACTGTGTACATGTCGCTTCAAACACTTTCACTGTTGATGAATTTCATGGTAGAAGTCGAGCTATTAGGCAAGATGGAGATAGTTCTGATGTCATTCAAGAAGCAATAGATACATGCCCTGTTGATTGTATTCATTGGGTCAAATTTGAAGAATTGGATGATTTAGAGAATAGTCTCGATAGAGATATGTTTCAAACATTTGGGAAGCCACCGAGAATGAATAAGCACTAATAACAAAAAGATGCAATATCGTAGATTTGGTAGAACCAATCTGAAGATTCCTGTTTTATCTTTAGGTGGTATGAGATTTCAAAAAAGTTGGGATGAATTAGATTTTTCTGAGGTTTCATACGAAGAGCAAATTAAATTAGAAAATATATTAGATCTTGCATCACAATATGGCTTTAGTCATGTAGAAACAGCCAAGTACTATGGAACTTCTGAGGTGCAATTAGGGATGTGTTTTAAGAATACTAAGAAAATCCCAAATATAATTCAAACAAAGATTCCACCAAATAGTGATCCGAAAATTTTCGAGAGAGATGTTAAGACAAGTATTGAAAAACTGAAAGTTAAAAAAATTGATTTGTTAGCTATACATGGTATTAATACTGCTGAACATTTACATCAGTCTATTCGAGATGGAGGTTGCATTGATATTTTGAGGAATTTTCAAAAAGAAAATTTAATTGGATCTATAGGATTTTCAACCCATGGAAAATCTTCACTTATTGAAAAGGCCATATCAACAAACTTATTTGATTATGTAAATTTGCACTGGTATTTTATTAATCAGGAAAATACAAAGGTTATTAATTTAGCCAATAAGCATGATCTTGGGGTTTTCATAATAAGTCCCACTGATAAAGGGGGACATCTTCATACTCCATCAATAAAATTAATGGAATTATGTAAACCACTTCATCCTATAGTTTTTAATGATCTTTTTTGCTTAAGAAATCAAAATGTCCATACTTTGAGTGTGGGTATTGCAAAAGAGACAGATTTTGCTTTGCATTTAGAAGCTGTCTCGTTGTTATCAGAATCTGAGAAGTATGTGCCTAAGATAATAAACAGATTAAGGCAGGAATCAATTAATTCCTTAGGTTTAGAGTGGCATCAAAATTGGAATAGAAATTTACCAAGTTGGGAATATACGCCGGGAAATATTAATATTCCTGTTCTGCTTTGGCTTTCAAATTTAATCGATTGGTTGGGTATGGAAGGATATGCAAGAGCTAGATATCAATTGCTTGGTAATGGAAGCCACTGGTTCCCAGGATTCAACGCAAATTTACTAGATGAAGATGTTTCTGAGCGACAATTATTGAAAGTATTAGAAGGTCATATAAATCCAAAAAAAGTTATAAGAAAATTGAGAAATTTAAAAGAAAAGTTTGGAGATAAGAATGCTAAAAGGTTATCAAAAAAATAATTTCATAATGGATTTTTTTCAGGTTTGCCAACTTTTCTTGGGTAAATTTCAGGGCATAATCTTTTTTGTTGAATAAGAATAATATTTCGGGTGCCTTTATTTCTTGGTAATAGTATCTCTTTTTTATCTTTAACTTTCCCTTCTAATATTTCTAAAGTTTTATCTAGATTTTTCCTTTCTTCATTCGTCCATTTGCCACAATATAAAACTCCAAACCCTTCTCTTTTTAACATTGGTAGGATATATTCTGAAACTGTTGATGGATTACTAACCGCTCTAGTTGTTGCAATATTAAAATTATTTCTCATTGATGATTGGTGAGCTAAGTTCTCAATCCGATCATTGATTACATGAATATTATTTTTGAAATTGATCTGTTCAACTAAAATTTTTATTGCATCTGTTTTCTTTTTCAAAGAATCAATAAGGTATATCTCAGAATTAGGATGAGTTATGGCATAAGCTAATCCTGGGAAGCCACAGCCTGATCCAATATCTAAATATTTTTTATTATCAAAATTAATATTCGTAAAAGCTTTAAATGGCCAAATGCTGTCAAAAACTTGAGATATCCAATAATCATCCCCATCAGTTAATCTTGTTAGATTAGTTTTATTATTTAATTCTTTAATTTTAACTTGTAACTCTTGAAATAAATTTATTTCTTCTTCAGTTATTAAGGAAAGAATTTCTTCTGGAATGTTTTGTTTTTTCATTTCGTTATAAATATGAATTTAACCATCCATTAAATACATTCTATTTAGTAAAAATTTATTAGAATTACAATATTAATAAAAGATTATTTTGAAAGGGGAAACTTCCTATTACAAAATTTTAGGTGTAAATGAAAATGCATCCAATCATGAATTAAGAAAAGCATTTTGTAAACTTTCTATTGAGTTGCATCCTGATACAACTTCATTAGAAATAGACGTTGCTAAAAGTAAATTTCAAGAAGTTCTAGAAGCTTATGAACATTTAAATAATAGTAATTTAAGGAAAATATATGATGACAAACTTAAAGAAAACTCTAGAAGTAGAAATAATTCTAACGTTTTAAATAATTTAGTAATCGATTCTAATAATCAAAATTTAATTGGAAATAGAAGACCTTTTTCGAATGGAGAATTGTTTTCGTTGTTTCTTTTAATTATCATCATTGCTATAAGTTTAATTTGTTCAATTTTTATTGCTTCATTTACTGGAAAAGAATTAGAGACAATACCGCTTTGGCTAATTAAATAATTTTTTTAAAAAGTCTGTGAATCCCTCTAAAAAACCTATTAATCAAAATTCACTTCAATCATTGGAATTGTGGCTAAATGATCTAGGTGCTGTGAAGGATATTAATAATCCATCTAAATGGTATCTGTTACTTTCAAATTGGAATGCAACTATTATTTTTGAACAAGAAGATTTAAGTGTTATCTGGGAAAGTGAAGGACAAGAAACTAAAAGACTATTTTCCTATTGCATTAATAGAGAAGATGTGGAAAATGAAATACTGCAGGGCCCGTAAATTTCTATCTAAAGATTTTCTAAAATTTGCATTATTATCCAGTAACTTTTTTCTAATTGATCATCGGTTATGCAGAGAGGTGGTAAGAGATAAATAACATTCCCAAGGGGTCTAATAAATAAACCTTGCTCCATTGCAAGTCTCTTTATTTCTTTGCCAATATTATTGAAATAACCTTTTTTGTTCCCAATATCTAAATCGAAGGCAGCAATTGTGCCGGATACCCTTATCTTTTTTATATGCGGTAAGTTTTTAAATTTAATTAAGTGAGATAAATGTTTTTCTTCAAATGAAAGGTATCTGTGTGGTTCTTTTTCTAATAAATCAAGGCTAGCGTTAGCCGCAGCACAACCTAAAGGATTAGCAGTAAAACTATGTCCATGCCAAAAAGTTTTTCTTGGGGAATCATCAATAAAGGATTGAAAAATTTTTTCTTTGCATAAAGTTATTCCCATTGGTAAAAATCCACCAGTTAAGCCTTTTGAAATACTTATTAAGTCAGGAACGATTTTTGCCTTTTGAAACGCAAAAAGACTTCCACATCTTCCAAACCCAGTCAAAACTTCATCAGCAATTAACAATGAATTATTATTTTTTATAATTTCTGAAACTTTTTTTATAAACTGAGGCCTAACCATATTCATGCCTCCTGCTCCTTGAACAAGTGGCTCAAGGATCACTGCAACTGTGGGAGTTTTAAGTAGAGTTTCTAATTTTTGAACAGCATCATTTTCTTTATTTTCTACTTCTTCATCGTTTATCCAAGTTGAAGGCCAGTGGACTCTTCTAACTGGGAACATAAGATTATCGAAATTCTCATTAAAAATATTTCTTTCACCTAAAGCCATTGCCCCAAATGTATCGCCATGATAGGCGCCATCAAAAGCTACTATTTGAGTTCTTGTCTCTCCTCTATTTTGCCAAGATTGGAAGGCAATTTTTAAAGCGACTTCCACTGCAGTAGAACCGTTATCAGAAAAGAATAATCTTTCTAGTTTTGTTAATTCACTAAGTCTTTCTGCCAATTTTTTTGCCTGTGGATGTAAAAAATCAGCGAATATAACTTGCTCAAGTTTTTTTGATTGATTGAAAATTGCATCCGCAATATATTCGTTACTATGACCATGAAGGGTTACCCACCAACTACTAATTGCATCTATTAGCTCTTTTTTAGGATCTTTAGTAAATAGGAGGGCATCTTTACCATGAGTTACTTCTATTTGCGGTTTGCTTTTATTGATTTGTGTAAAAGGTGGCCAAATATTTGGGTGCCAATCTTGATTTGGAGTTTTTGAGTCCAAAGATTTCATTTAACTTATTTTTGAGTTTAAAAGTGAGATCAACTTATTCTTGATGTCTAGTTCTTTCCATAGTATATCTAAATTGTTTGAGTCCATTTTTTTGATGTAAGGAAATTCAGCAATTAACGGAATACCACTAAAATCAACTAGAGTTTTTGGATTATCTAGATGTTTTTCGCCATTTACTACTAAACCTAAAATCTCAATATTTCTTCGTTTTAATGCCTCAATACTAAGTAGGGTATGGTTAAGAGTGCCAAGTGAGCTCTTACACACAAGTATTACCGGAAGATTCCACTGTTTTATTTGATCTATTTGCAAAAAATTGCGTGTTATTGGAACCATTAATCCACCTGCAGTTTCTACAATTAATGAGCCTTGCACTTTTGGTAATCTCAACTTGTCAAAGTTAATAGTTTTTTGATCTATTTCAGCAGCCCAATGAGGAGATAGAGGTTTCGTAAAGACATAAGCTTCTTTGATGATTTTCTCTTTACTTAATTGTGCAAGTTTTTCAACAGTTTGACTATCAGTTTGCGATTCAATACCGCTTTGAATAGGCTTCCAATAAAAGGAATTTAATCCTTTAACGAAAAAAGAGCTTATTAAAGTTTTTCCAATATCAGTATCTGTTCCACAAATTATAAATTTGAAAATACTATTCTGACTGCTCATATTTTCTTTATGATTTGAATCTCAATTTGCCATGAAAGGTTAACTGTATTATTGTAATTCTTTGGCCAGAACTTTTGAATTTTTTTTAACTCCTTCACTGTTTTGCGTTTACAATTTGTTGATTGTGCCCCTACATTTTTAATGCTTTTGAAAAGCTTATATACATCTTCAAAATTTTCAAGATAACTAAACTTTTCTGAATAATGAATTTCAGTTGATTTGAAATATTTCAATAATTCTTCAGAGCAAAGGAAATTAAGACCACTATATTCAATATCAATTTTTCTACAAGTATCTTTCCATTCAGGAAAACAATCTTTTGTTGGATAAGAAATGATTAAAAAACCTCCAGGTTTTAATTTACTAAACCAATTTTTAATTATCTTTTCTGGGTTGTTTAACCAATGGATACAAAAGTTAGATGTTAAAAGAGAACAGTTATTAATTTCAGAAGGTAAATCATTATTCAAATCCCATAAAATTTTTTTACTAGATAATTTATTCTCAAGAAGCATTTTTTTGCTGAAATCAATTCTGGCTACTTTTTGGGAAGAAAATATTTTTTCTATTTCATCAGCTAATATTCCTGGTCCTGATCCTAGATCTATCCATTCACCTTTTTTTTGGGGATTTAATTCTTTGATAAATTGAACAATCTTTTTTGCAAAAAATTTCTGAATATTTGAATGTTCGCAATACCGATATGCAGCATCATTGAAATTATTTTTTATTTTCGTATTCCACTGTTTACTATCCATTTTCATCATTAAGTGTATTAAGTAAGATCTCGTATAAATTTAAATTATTCAAGCAATGACCTTGCTGAGCTAATTTAATTAAAATTGGCTTCTTATCAAGTGTTTTATTTAGAGAATCTAAAAAGTTATTATTTGATTCGTTGTCAAGAATCAAATCATTTTCTGATTTTATAAAAATAATTTTGCAATCTTTTCTTAAAAATACTGGAAAATCTCTATTGATGTAAAGTTGTTTTAAATCTCCTAAAAGAAGAGTTTTATTTAAACTCTCTAAACTTTTATAAAAGATATTTTTAAAACTATTATTCATATGATTTGGCATAAATGATCTATGTATAAATTCTTTCAACATATCCCTAGGTTCATCTTTTATGATTTTTGTTTCCATTCTTTTTAGAGACCTCAAAATAAAGTTTCTCTTATTACTTAAAGGAAGAAAATTATTAAAAGAATTTATAAGAACAATATGAGTTGCTTCTTTTAAGATTTTTTTTTGAATTAAATGAAAACCAAATGAATGGCACAAAGTCATTCTGATTTCTTTTTTAGATTCGCTTTTAATCCATTTTGCTTGATAATTATTTGTTGAAAAATAGCCCCTTTCATTATCTTGCCAATGCCAATTATTATTTAAAAAATCAATTTTATAATCATCCCAGAAATATTTATTTAGTCCCCATCCATGTTGAGTAATAATTTGTTTCATTTAAACTCTTTTAATACTGCAATGAAATTTTTTAGTAGATTAAAATCTATGTTCCTTCGTATTGTTATTCTGATTCTTGATTGCCCAACTGGAACAGTAGGAGGTCTTATCGCAATTGCTAAAAACCCATTTTCCTCAAGATATTTTTGTAGATAAATTGCCTTCTCTTCTTTGCCAACAATAATTGATAAAATGTGAGAATCTCCCTGAATTGGAAAACTAAAATTTTTAATAATTTCATCTTTCCATATCTTCGCAGAAGATAACAAATCATTACCCCATTCTTTATTTTCTAAAATCTTTTTTAAACCTTCTAGCGCTCCAGCAGCTAAAGATGGTGCAAGAGCAGTTGTATACCTAAATGCACCACTTGTTTGGATAAGATACTCACCAATTTCTGAATTAGAAGCTATGAAAGCTCCACCGCTTCCAAATGCTTTTCCAAAAGTTCCAGTAATCATAGTTATATCTGAACGACAATTAAAACTTAAACCTCTGCCTTCAGGGCCCAAGATTCCAATTGCATGAGCTTCGTCAACTAATAATTGAACACTATTTTTTTTGCAAATTTCCGTTATTTCCCTGAGCGGAGCAATTGATCCCTCCATGCTATAAAGAGATTCAACAACAACTAAAATGGAATTTTTTGAAGGGTTAGATTTAATAATTTTATCTTCTAAATCTTTTAAATTATTGTGTGAAAATCTAACCAGTCTTGCTTGAGCAGCTTTGACTCCAACCAATAAAGAGTTATGGATCAATTTATCTGCTATGACGATACTATTTCTGTTTGCTAAAGCCTCGATAGCGGCTATATTTGCTTGAAATCCGCTTGGGAAAAGTAATACTTTTTGTTGATCAAGCCACTTGGCAAGTTCTGTTTCTAATAATTTATGTATTGGTCTTGAACCTGTAATAAACCTAGAGCTTCCTGAACCAACACCTTCTAACAAGCTTATTTCGTAAGCAGCTTTTATTAAATCCTTGTCCCTACTTAATCCAAAATAATCATTACTGCATAAGTCTATAAGTTTTTTATTTTGCGAATTTAAACTTAAAAGTTCGAATGATTTTTTACCTAAAGAAAATGTTTTTAATTTACGGATTCTATTTTTTGGAATTTTTACTTTTTTCATTTTGGTAAAATAAAATAAAGTGGATTTAATTAAAAAGATCTAGATTTACTATTAAAGTTTGCAAGGTATTTTTTGTTTATTAATATCTATATAGATCATATATTAAGAAGTTAACTCATCCTCTCTTCAATCACAATTATTGCTTAATTTAGAGGAATATTTCCCCTTTCCCCTAGATGATTTCCAATTAGAAGCAATACGAGCTATTAATAGCGGAAATTCTGTTGTTTTAACGGCACCAACAGGTTCGGGAAAAACATTGATAGGGGAATTTGCTATATATAGAGGCTTGTCTCATGACAGCAGAGTTTTTTATACAACCCCTTTAAAGGCCCTGTCAAACCAAAAGTTTAGAGATTTTGCTAATCAATATGGAGAGAATAAAGTTGGTCTTTTAACTGGAGATATAAGCATAAATAGAGAAGCACCAATCTTAGTTATGACGACTGAGATTTTTAGGAATATGCTTTATGGCGAATTTGATGAATTTGATGATCCCTTAGAAAATTTAGAATCTGTGATTCTTGATGAATGTCATTATATGAATGATCCCCAAAGAGGCACAGTTTGGGAAGAAACTATTATCCATTGCCCTAGTAGAACTCAAATAATAGCTTTATCAGCAACAATAGCCAATTCAGATCAATTACAAAATTGGATAGAAAAAGTTCATGGCCCCACAGTACTAATTAATAGTGATAAGAGACCAGTCCCACTTGATTTTATTTTTTGTAGTGTTAAAGGCCTCCATCCACTTTTAAATAATAAGGGTAATGGAATTCATCCAAACTGTAAGATTTGGAGAGCTCCTAAAGGGCAGAAAATAAGAGGAAAGGTGGGTAGGATAATGCAACCAAAGTCTCCCTCAATTGGCTTTGTGGTCTCGAAACTAGCTGAACGAAATATGTTGCCAGCTATTTATTTTATTTTTAGTAGAAGAGGATGTGACAAGGCAATTGAGAATATAAAAGATTTAACTTTAGTAAGTTATTCCGAAGCAAGTATGATATCCCAAAAATTAGACGTTTATCTTAAAAATAATCAAGAAGCAATTAAAGATAAATCTCAATGCGAGGCATTAAAACGCGGTATTGCATCTCATCATGCTGGATTATTGCCTGCATGGAAAGAATTGGTTGAGGAATTATTTCAGCAAGGTTTAATAAAAGTTGTTTTTGCAACTGAAACTCTTGCTGCAGGAATAAATATGCCCGCAAGAACAACTGTTATTTCTTCTTTATCAAAAAGGACAGAAGATGGGCATAGATTATTATTTAGCAGTGAATTTTTGCAAATGTCAGGAAGAGCTGGAAGAAGAGGAAAAGATACCCAGGGATATGTTGTTACATTACAAACAAGATTCGAAGGGGCCAAAGAAGCAAGTGCACTGGCTATTAGCAAACCAAATAATTTAGAAAGCCAATTCACTCCCAGCTATGGTATGGTACTGAATCTTTTACAAAGTTATACTTTAGAGAAGTCTAAAGAATTAATTAAAAGAAGTTTTGGTAGTTTTTTATATTTAGGTGAATCATCAGGCGAGAATATAATTCTTGAAAATTTAGATAAGGATTTAATTGAATTAAAAAAAATTACATCTAACGTTTCATGGAAAGATTTTGATGCATACGAAAAGTTAAGAAATCGTCTCAAAGAAGAGAGAAGACTCTTGAAAATTTTAGAAAAACAATCAGCAGAAAAATTATCAGAAGAGATAACTAATGCACTCCCATATATCAAAGATGGAAGCTTAATTTCAATCAAGGCTCCTCAAATGAAAAGAAAAATTGTTCCAGGATTAATTTGCAAGAAAATATATGAATCCCAAAAAATTAAGAGTTTATTGTGTTTGACAATTGATAATTTATTTATTCTTATAAAACCCTCATACATAGTAAGTATTTTTAATGATTTGGATGCAATTGATGTCTTAGGACTCGAAGTGCCAGAGATGTATTTTTCTGGAGAGGTATTTAGGGGAGATGATAAGTCGCAGTGTTATGCGGATCAAATTTTTGAAGTTTCTAAAAAAAATGATTTACAAACTCCACAATATGATTTGACAACGGAAGTTTTGGCACAACAGCAACAAATTAATAATTTAGAAGAAACAGTTACTGATCATCCTGCACACAGATTTGGAGACTCTAAGAAATTAAAGAAATATAGAAAAAGAATTATTGATATTGAACAAGAAATAAATATTAGAAAAAAACTTCTTGAGGATAAAGAAAATCATAACTGGAGAACTTTTACCGATTTGATACAAATTTTGAATCATTTTGGTTGTTTAAATGATTTGGAATTGACAGAAGTTGGACAAACAGTGGGTGCAATAAGAAGTGAAAATGAATTATGGATTGGTCTTGTTTTAGTTAGTGGTTATTTAGACGATTTAGATCCTCCTGAGTTAGCTGCAATTATTCAAGCTATATGTGTTGATGTAAGGAGGCCTAATCTTTGGTGTAATTTCAAGCCTTCTTTAAAGGTAATAGATGTTTTTAATGAATTGGATGGTTTAAGAAAATTAGTCTCATTTCAACAAAATGAGTTTCATATTGAAATTCCTATCTATTTAGAAACAGAGTTGACTGGAATTATTTCTGAATGGGCAAGAGGAAAAAAATGGAAAGATTTGGTTTTTAATACTTCATTAGACGAAGGTGATGTAGTGAGGATTATTAGAAGATCAATTGATGTCCTTTCTCAAGTGCAATACTGTAATGGTGTTAGTAATAAATTAAAAAGCAAAGCAAAGCTAGCATTAAAAGCTATTAATCGTTTTCCTGTTTCTGAATCTAATGATCTTATAAAAGTCTCTGAAGATATTAATCCTGCAACAAAAAGAATTGACAATAATTCTTAAATTTTTTTAATCAAATCATTGAATTGATATTCATTGCTTCATCAAATTCATCTTCGTTTAAATAACCTAATTTAAGTGTTGCCTCTTTTAAATTTAATGATTCTTTGAAGGCAAGGTTTGCAATTTTAGCTGCTTTTTCATAACCAACTTTTGGCACTATGGCTGTAACCAACATTAGTGAATTTTCTAAATTTAACTTCATTTTCTTTTGATTAGGTTCCATCCCATCAACTAAATTAATTCTGAAGTTTTCTATTACATTTTTAAGTAATTTTAAACTTGTGAGAATATTAAATCCAATAAGAGGCTTATATTCATTCATCTGTAAAGTGCCGCTAGAATTTGCCATTGAGACTGCATATTCAAGACCCATTATCTGAGTGCAAACCATTGATAAGGCTTCGCATTGAGTTGGATTCACTTTACCCGGCATGATAGAACTTCCAGGTTCATTTTGAGGAATAATTAGTTCATATATTCCTGATCTTGGACCAGAAGATAGAATTTTTATATCATTTGAAATTTTAAATAATGCACCTGCTAATATTTTTATCTGACTCATTACTTGAGCTAGACGATCATGAGAGGCCATGATAGAAAAATTATTTTTCGATTTATAGAACATTAGATTTGTATCATCGGAAATTGATTTTATAGACTCTTCACAAAATCCTTTTGGACAATTAATCCCTGTTCCAACTGCAGTTCCTCCCAAAGGTAAAAAATACAATTCATTCAGACTTATAATAATTGCATTCTCAGCATCTTTAAGTTGCTCTGACCATCCTGATATTTCTTGCCCAAAAGTAAGGGGCACTGCATCTTGAAAATGGGTTCTTCCTATCTTTATGAGGTCTTTCCATTGTTCACTTTTTTTATCAAGGCTCTTAGTAAGTTCTCGTATCGTTGGAACTAAATTTTTGATTATTTCATTAACAACTGATATTTGAATAGCAGCAGGAAAAGTATCATTAGTTGACTGAGATTTATTTACATCATCATTAGGATGAATTGGTTGATGACTACCAAGCTCTGAATTTGTTTTTAATGCTGCAATATTTGAAATTACCTCATTTACATTCATATTTGTTTGCGTGCCACTTCCTGTTTGCCAAACCTTTAAGGGAAATTGTGAATCATGAAGCCCATCAAGTATTTCTGTACATGCCTCTACAATTAAATCTTTTTTTCTTTTATCCATTAAACCTAAATTAAAATTAGCGATTGAAGCAGCTTTTTTTATGAGGGTGAGTGAATAAATTAATTCGATTGGAATTAATTCTTCTCCAATAGAAAAATTTTTTATCGATCTTTGTGTTTGAGCGCCCCACAAAGCTTCAATGGGAACCTCTATTGTTCCCATACTATCTTTTTCAATCCTAAAGTTTTTTGTCATTATTGCTCTGAAAACACTGGTTTAACTTAGATAAGGTTTTCAGTAATCCTATATACCTAACTTCTCCCATATTACACTTAAATTATTGAGATGAATTGAAGGATTAAAACATTCTTCTAAGTCACTTTGATCAATTAAATCTATTATTTCATTATCTCTCTCTATATTTTGTTTGAAATTCCCATTTTCGGTATTCCAAGCATGATGCGCATTTTTTTGTACTAAGCTATAAGCTTTTTCTCTAGACAACCCTTTCTCTACAAGCAAAAGTAAAACTTTCTGACTAAAGATTACACCACCATATATATTTAAATTTTTGAGCATATTTTTTGGATAAACTTGCAAATTGCTTACTATATCTTTCATTTCCCTGAGCATAAAATGCAAACAGATTGATACGTCAGGTAACATGATACGTTCATTTGAACTATGGCTTATATCTCTTTCGTGCCAAAGTGGAACATTTTCCAGTGCTGTTACGACGTAACTCCTCAAAATTCTTGCTAAACCGCTTACTCTTTCACTTCGAATAGGATTTCTTTTATGAGGCATGGCAGAACTTCCTTTTTGCCCTTTTGTAAAGCCCTCCTCAACTTCTAAAACATCAGTTCTTTGTAAATTTCTTATTTCAGTCGCGAATCTATCTAGAGAAGCGCCAACTAGTGCAATAGTTTGAACATATTCTGCATGCCTGTCTCTCGATATGACCTGCGTACTTGCTGTATCTGGCTTTAAGCCGAGTAAATCACAAGTTATTTGTTCTACTTTGGGATTCGTATTAGCGTAAGTTCCCATTGCACCACTTATTTGTCCAATAGCTACAGATTCTTTCAGTGTTAACAATCTTTTTTTGTTCCTTATTATTTCTGCTAACCATCCAGCAAGTTTAAAACCGAAGGAAATTGGCTCCCCATGAATTGCATGAGATCTGCCAATCATTAAGGTATTTTTATGCTTCCTTGCTAATAATCTGACTTCATTTTCTAGGTTCTCAATTTCTTCTAATAACAATTTGCAAGAATCTTTTAACTGAAGAGATAAGCCAGTATCAAGTACATCACTACTGGTCATACCAACATGTATATATCTTCCAGAATCTCCTACAAATTCATTAACGCTTGTAAGAAATGCTATGACATCATGTTTAACTTCTTTCTCAATTTCTGTAATTCTAGATTCATCAAACTTTGCATTTGAACGTATCTCTTTCATGGCATTCTCAGGAATTTTTCCCAGGGAAAAATTTGCTTCACATGCAGCTATTTCAACTTTAAGCCAACTCTGGAATTTTGCGCTATCAGTCCAGATTTTCCCCATTTCGGGTAATGTGTAACGCTCGATCACAATTTTTATTAATTATCAATTTAAACTTTATAACTAAAATCGAATTATTGCTCTATACCTTATAGATGTACTTGCCATTGAAGATATTTGCCTGGCTATTATTTTCTTATGTAACATTTTTCTGGCTAATTAAGAAAGCTTAAATATAAAAATGTTTGCATTTATTCCTTTATTCCTTTCGTTAATAATGGGTAATTTTTTAGTTCTTATTTAAAATTGGAAGGTATTAAAGAATTTGGATCTTAATCTTGTAGAAGTTCATTATTCAGTCTTTTTTTATTGATTAATAGATGATTAAAAAAAGTAGATTAGACCTTTATCTTCTTAAAAGTGGTTTATGTGAAACTCGTCAAAAAGCCCAAGGGTTAATTCTTGCGGGCAAGGTTAGAGATATCAATGGAAAAGTATGGGATAAACCTGGACAACAAGTATTATTTGGATCTGAGTTTTTTATTGATTCCGCGCCTATGTTTGTATCAAGGGGCGGCGAAAAATTGTTGGAGGCATTTAAAAAACTTGAAATTAAAGTAAAAGACAAAATATGTATTGACGCAGGAATCTCTACTGGGGGATTTACTGATTGCTTATTGCAACAAGGTGCAAAGTTAGTTTATGGGATAGATGTTGGTTATGGACAAACTGCGTGGAAGATTAGAAATAACCCAAAAGTTATACTTTTTGAACGAACTAATATTAGAAATTTAAAACCTAATGATCTTTTATCTAGAAGTAATGAATTACCAAATTTTGTTGTTGCTGATTTGTCTTTTATTTCATTAAAGTTAGTTTTTAAATCTATTGGTAATTTATTACAAGGTGATTGTATTGAGGGAATTTTTTTAATTAAACCCCAATTTGAGGTAGGTAAAGATAAAGTCAGTAAAGGAGGTGTTGTTCGCAATCCTAAATTCCATACTGAGGCTATAGAGTCTGTTATCTATGCTGCTAAGAATTTCCAATGGAATATAAAGAATTTGATAGCTTCTCCGCTGGTAGGTCCTGCTGGGAATCATGAATATCTAGCTTGGATGACCTTAGGAAGTCAATCAAATAAGAGTATTAATAGTGAATATATACAAAATTTAGTAAAAGAAACTCTTTGAATTAAAGAGCTTCTTCGTCTTTGTCGCCAGTTCTAATTCTTACAACTGAATCAATTGATGTGATGAATATTTTTCCGTCACCTATCTCTCCAGTTTTTGCTGCTTCAGCAATCGCATCTATGACTGAATTAACCTTTTCATCTTCTACGACAACTTCTAC